>JAJQBF010000084.1 GCA_021203425.1 Clostridiales bacterium
CTGCGTGCCTGATTATATAAATTTTAACAGGAGGGTAAAAAATATTATGGATATTTTAGATGGCAAAATTTTAAAAGGATTCGGAATAGTGCCGAAATATATAAGGAAAATGAAATATATGTACATAATCAAAGCAGAAAGCGGTTTGTATATAATAAGAAAAACAGAAACCTCTGCCGACAAAATTACCTTCTGTCACAATATCAAAAATATGATAAGAAGAAAGGGTTTAAGAAATTTTGACAGCTTTGAGTGTTCCGAAGAAGGGCTGCCTTATTTTGAATGGGAATGAGCAAATTATATAATGACAAGGGCAGGCCGTGAGGCGCCTAACCCCGACTATGAAAATTCCGGTGATTTCAAAGAAATTGTAAAAGGCATAGCCCGTTTTCACAAAGCAGCCTCCTTCGGAACCTTAAGCGAATATACTGATTTTTGTGTAAAAAACACAGCAGAAAGTTTCCGAAACAAGGCTGCGCAGCTTAACAGACTGAGGCGGCTTGTTTACAGAAAAAAAACGTCTTGATGACATAGACTATATTTTTTTGAAAAATTATGAATATTATTATAAGCTGGCTCAGGAATCGGCAGAGGGGCTTATACACTTCGGCTATGACAGAGAAGAAGAACGAGCCGCAAGAGAAGGTCAAATCATAATTAACAATGCCGATGAAGAGGCTATGCTTTTATATCCCTCGGGGCTTTATTTTACAGAGCTTTTAAAGCTGGAGATAGGCTCACCCCTTGAAGATTTGCGGCTTGTTATAAACAGATATTTAAAGAAAAACTCCCGTCCCGAATTAACCGTCGGAGAAATTGTAAAAGAATATTCGGCTAAAAACCCTTTAAACAGACATCAGACAACCCTTTTATATTATCTTCTTATATTTCCCGAAAGATATATAAAAACTTATGCCGATTATTACCGAAAGGGTCACGTTTTTACCCCTGTTTATGTCAGAGACGCCGTAAATAAAATAATCAACGACAGAGAGCGGCATTTTTACTGGATTTCGGAGCTGCTGAAAACCGGCCTGTGAACCGGTTCACTCCGCTTATTTTTACTTGTTTCGTTGACATTTCAGGCAAATAATTATATAATTGTTATAACAAAAAGGGACAAAATCACTATCGAAATTAACAGGGTGAAGGCATATGGATAAAAAACAATTTGTGCATCTGCATGTACATACGGAATACAGTCTGCTTGACGGCTCATCAAAAATCGGTGAGCTCATTTCCCGTACAAAGGAACTGGGAATGAAGTCTATCGCCATAACGGATCACGGAGTTATGTACGGCTGTATAGATTTTTATAAAGAGGCGGTAAAACAGGGAATTAAGCCCATAATAGGCTGTGAGGCTTATGTGGCAAGCGGTTCAAGATTTAACAAGCAAAAATCAGACGACAATTTTTATTATCATCTTGTGCTTTTGGCAAAGGATAATGACGGATATAAAAATTTATCCAGACTTATTTCTCTGGGGCAGATTGAGGGCTATTATTATAAGCCCAGAATCGATATGGAAATACTCAGAAAATATAAAGACGGGCTTATTGCTTTAAGCGCCTGTCTGGCAGGGTCCGTTCCCAAAACTCTTCTTACAAAAACTTACGAAAAGGCAAAGGCTATGGCGCTTGCCTACAGAGACATTTTCGGCGAAGATTTTTATCTTGAACTTCAAGACCATGGAATTCCCGATGAAAAAACCGTTAATGCCGGAATTCTCAGAATTCATGAAGAAACGGGTATTCCCCTCGTTGCCACAAACGACCTTCACTATGTAAATAAAGACGACTCTCAGGCTCATGACCTGCTTTTGTGTATACAGACAAACACAAATGTTTTGGACGAAAACCGCCTGAGATATGAAGACGGCGCCTACTATCTTAAATCTCCCGAGGAAATGTATGAGCTTTTTCCATATGCCGAGGAGGCCTGTCGAAATACCAATCTGATTGCGGAAAAATGCAATGTCAGCTTTGAGTTTAACAAATATAAGCTGCCTGTTTTCGATGTTCCCGGGGGTGTCAATGCCTATGATTATCTTTCCGAGCTTGCAAACAAGGGAGTTAAGGAACGTTACGGAACGGTTACAAAGGAAATAGAAGAAAGACTTGCCTATGAACTGGGAACAATAAAGCAAATGGGATTTGTTGACTATTTTCTTATAACTTGGGATTTTATACGATATGCAAAAGAAAACGGCATAAGCGTCGGCCCGGGAAGAGGCTCCGCCGCCGGAAGTGTTATTTCCTATGCTTTGAAAATAACGGATATCGACCCCTTCAAATACAGCTTAATTTTCGAAAGATTTTTAAACCCCGAGCGTGTAAGTATGCCCGATATAGATATTGACTTCTGTTATGAACGCAGACAGGAAGTTATCGAATATGTAAATAAAAAATACGGCTCCGACCATGTGGCGCAGATTATAACCTTCGGTACTATGGCGGCAAGAAACGCCATTCGTGATGTAGGCCGTGCCCTGGCCTTTCCATACAGTGATGTTGACAAAATCGCAAAAATGGTGCCTATGGAACTTCATATTACAATAAAACAGGTTCTTGAAAAAAATCAGGAGTTAAGGCACGAATATGAAAACAATCCCGATGTTAAAAATCTGATTGATATGTCAATGAAACTTGAAGGTCTTCCCCGTCATGCATCAACCCATGCCGCCGGCATAGTTATCTGTGACAGACCTATAATAGAATATGTTCCTCTTAACAATAACCACGGCGTTGTTACAACACAGTACACAATGACAACAATCGAGGAACTGGGTCTTCTCAAAATGGACTTTTTGGGCTTAAGGACCCTTACGGTTATTCAAGATGCCTTTGACGAAATCGAAAGAGAATATAAAAAGGGGCTGACCGTAGATTCGATAGACTACAGCGACAGCAGAGTTTTCGACCTTATTTCCTCGGGAAACACCTCTGGTGTGTTCCAGCTTGAAAGCGCCGGAATGCAGTCCTTTATGAAGGAGCTTAAACCCTCGGATTTGGAAGATATTATAGCCGGAATTTCACTTTACCGCCCCGGTCCTATGGACTTTATTCCCAAATATATAGAGGGCAAAAACAACAGGGATAAAATAACCTATCTTCACCCGGCTCTTGAGCCTATTTTAAACACAACCTACGGCTGTATTGTATATCAGGAGCAGGTTATGCAGATTGTAAGAGAGTTAGCCGGTTACTCATGGGGCAGAAGCGACCTTGTAAGAAGGGCTATGTCTAAGAAAAAAGAAGACGTTATGCTCAAAGAGCGTCACAATTTCATATACGGCTTGGGCGAAGATGTTCCCGGCTGTGTAAAAAACGGAATTCCCGCCGATGCGGCAAACAAAATATTCGACGAAATGGTAGATTTTGCTAAATATGCCTTTAACAAATCCCATGCGGCAGCTTATGCCGTTGTTGCCTACAGAACGGCTTGGCTTAAATGTTATTATCCCGTAGAATTTATGGCGGCTCTTTTGACAAGTGTCATAGACAACCCCAACAAGGTTGTGGAGTATATAGAAGAATGTAAAAAAATGAACATTGAAATTCTTCCTCCGGATATAAACGAAAGCTTTAACCGTTTCAGAGTTTACGGAAATAAAATCCGCTATGCCCTTTCGGCTGTCAAAACCGTAGGAAAAAGCGTTGTTGCCGATATTGAAAAAGAAAGAAATCTAGGCAGCTTTTCAAGCCTTACTTCATTTATTAACCGTATGTCGGGCAAAATAAACTCAAAAGCAATCGAAAATCTTATTAAATGCGGTGCTTTTGACTCCCTCGGCGGAAAAAGGGCGCAATATATGCAGTGTTATAAAAGTATTTTAAACGGTTTCGGCTCTGCAAAGAAAAACAATATCGAAGGACAGCTTAATCTTTTCGATGTTTCCGGTGACGAAGATGTATATAAAGATGATCTGCCTAAAATTGCCGAATTTCCGAAAAATCAAATTTTAGCCTTTGAAAAGGAAATTTTAGGCATATATGTAAGCGGTCACCCTCTTTCGGAATATAAAGATGTTCTTAACCGCTATGCCTCGGTTTCAACCCTTGACTTTCCCTTTGACGACAGCGAAGAAGAAGGAAAAATTAAGGACAATGAACGGGTTTTAATAGGAGGTATTATAGACAAAGCCACAATCAAATTCACGAAAAATGACAAGACAATGGCTTTTTTAAATATTGAAGATTTATACGGAACAATAGAGGTTATTGTTTTTCCCAATGTATACGAGAAATATAACAATGACATAAGAGAAAGCGGTGTTGTTTTAATAGAAGGAAATGCCCAGCTTTCCGAAAACCAGCCGTCTAAGATAATATGCAGTAAAATTACTCCTTACGATGAGCTTGAAAACAGGAACGCCGTAATATGGATTAAAGCGGAAAAACAGGAAAAAGATATTCCCAAGGAAATTAAAGAAATTGTTTCATCATACCCCGGAAATACACCTATAAAAATATATTATGAAAACACAAAAAAGCTTATGACCTTAAGTCGTGGAATTAACATAAAATCAGATGCTTTTAATAAGCTTGCGGATTTATACGGAAGTGAAAGGGTTAAAAAAGTAACCGGTAAAAAATAAAAAATCTGCAATATGGTTTTTTATATCGTTTGACAAGCTATGAAAACTTAATATTTGACAAAGGGTTCTGTTGATTTGTAATGATTTACGAATTGACGGAACTTTTTTTATTTACTGCAAGGAGGAAGGCTTATGACATACGGATATGCAAGAGTATCTACAAAAGAACAAAATGAAGACAGGCAGCTTATAGCTATGCAAGAATACGGTGTGCCGTTGAAAAATATTTATATGGACAAACAAAGCGGCAAGGATTTCAACAGACGGCAGTACAAAAGAGTTTTCAAGCGGCTTAAGGAAAATGACCCGCTTATTATTAAAAGTATTGACAGACTCGGACGAAATTATGACGAAATCACAGAGCAGTGGCAGCAGATTACCAAAGTCAGAAAAGCCGATATTTTGGTTATTGATATGCCGTTGTTAGACACAAGACGTGAAAAAAATTTGATTGGCAGTTTTTTAAGTGATATTGTTCTGCAGATTTTAAGCTTTGTTGCGGAAAATGAAAGAGATAACATAAAACAGAGACAAGCCGAAGGCATAGCTGCGGCGAAGGCTAAGGGAGTTAAGTTCGGCAGACCCCAAAGACCCCTGCCCGACAATTTCTATGAGGTTCACATGATGTGGAGAAACAAAAAGATAACTCTCAAACAAGCCGCCGAAAAGTTCGGTATGCCGCCTACAACATTTTTTAACAAGGCTGAACAGTTTGAAAAATCTGTTTCTGAATAATCCGAAAAATGATATTCGGAAGTAAAAGCAAGTTACTGCCCGCCTTTTAAGACCTATCAATCTTAAAAGACAGGCAGTAAAACAGGAAACAGCTCCCTGTTTTTATCCGCTATATTTCATTATACTCTCGGCAGCAAGCCCACCTTTTTATAAACCTTACTGAGTGTCTTATATGCAATTCTGCTTGCCTTTTCAGCGCCGTCCTTTATTATACTTTCAATATATCCCTTGTCGTTAAGCACTCTTGCGTATTCTTCCTTAACAGGTCTTAATTCTTCGCAAACAGCCTCGGCAACAGCCCCTTTAAAAGCTCCGTAACCTACTCCGGCAAATTCTTTTTCGGCATCCTCTAAGGTTTTGCCGCTGACAGCACAGTAAATATTCAAAAGATTCGTTATTCCCGGCTTTTCGGGACCTGCCTTTACAACATTGTCGGGATCCGTAACCGCCCTCTTTATTTTGTTGGCAATCTGATTTAAATCGTCATTCAGCAAAATAATGTTATTAGCGTTGGCGCTTTCAGACTTTGACATCTTCCTCTCCGGCTCTTGAAGCCCCATAATTCTTGCTCCTGCCTTGCCTATATATGCCTCCGGCACTGTAAAAGTTTTGCCGTAAGCATTGTTAAATCTTTCCGCAATATCCCTTGTTATTTCAAGATGCTGTCTTTGATCCTCCCCTACAGGCACGAGATCCGCCTGATAAAGAAGAATATCGGCCGTCATAAGGCAGGGATACGTAAAAAGTCCGGCGTTTATATTGTCGGCGTGTCTTGAAGATTTATCCTTAAACTGCGTCATTCTGTTTAATTCGCCCATATATGTGTAGCAGTTCAAAATCCATGCCAGCTCTGCGTGAGCCGAAACATGAGACTGCACAAACACAATATTATTTCCTTTATGAAGCCCAAGAGCAAGAAACAGCGCTAAAATCTCCCTTGAACGCTTTCTCTTTTCCGCCGGCTCCTGTCTTACTGTCAGAGTATGCAAATCTGCAATGGCATAAACACAGTCATATTCCTCAGTAAGTCTCTGCCAATTTTTAAGAGCACCCAAATAATTCCCCAGTGTAGCGTCTCCCGACGGCTGCATCAAGCTTAAAATCCTTTTATTTTCAGACATTTTTTCCACCTCTGTATGTGTTTTTCGTTTTCATTATCTCCATTATATAATTTTCCGCCCGAAATTGCAATAGATATGTTTATTTTGGTAAAATATTTTCAATCCGTAAGCCTTAAAACTACTGCAGATTAAGGCGGTTTTTAAGAAAATATCTTGTTATTAAGAACATAACAACAATTACTGCGGCATAAAATATAAATGATGTGTAATATTCGAAATCGGAACCTGCGGCAAAACCCGAACCGAAGTAAGCCGTAAAAGACGAATACCATTTTGACAGCGTTCCCACTACATACTGCATCAATATGTATATTATAAATGACTTGAGCTTTCTGCCTCTTTTAAAGCTATAGCCTACAGCCATAGCGGCATATATTATCATAAGCTGTTCCGAAAACAGAGTTAAAAGCCAAATCACAAAAAATATACCGGAGAAAAGTGATGGGAGACTTTTCAGCATATGCTGTATCGTTTCAACGCTTAAATTCATTTCATTATACAGTGAGTTTGCGCCTTTATTGCCTAAATAATAAATTGCCCATGCCGTAAGGGCAAATATAAAGCCGTTTACCAAAAGCGCCCATATTGCCATAGTTATATTTTTTGACATAATCAACTTGCCTGTACTTACGGGCAGAGTGTGGTTTATATAGCCCTCGTTTCCCAAAAGAGATTTGTTAAATCTTATAATTGCATATATAACCGTACTCGTTACGGAAATTACGGCAAGAAGAAAATAGCCGAAAAAGAACATTGCAAGAATACTTAACCCCACAATTTGTAAAATACTGTTCTCGGGAAACACCTCGCCGGCTAAAACCGCAGGCACAACCAAGATTAAAATCAGCAACATAATCCCGACAAAAAACTGATACGTTGCCTTAAATTCATATTTCATTAACTTAAGCATAATTTTCCCTCCCCGAAGAATTTACAGCAGATTCAGCTTGTTTTTTAGAAAATACCTTGTTATCAAAAACATAACCGCCGTCAATACAAGCTGTAGCATAACTGAAAACAAAGTACTCCGTAAAATATCAGAGGAATACACTTTATCTCCCGTAAAATTTGCGGGAATTACCTTTGTGCTGATTTCAGATAATACACCTGCAAAACGGGATATTATTTGAACGGCATACTGCGCCGCCAAATAAATCAGAAAGGATTTCGGCTTTCTGTGTGTCTTAAAGCTATAGCCTGCCGACATACAGGCAAAAATCATAGTCAGGTTTTCAGCCGCCGCAAGGGGAATCCCAAATAAAATTAACGGATAAAGATAAATTTCATATCCTCCGCCCAAAAATGCATCTAAACCTGAAAGCCAGCTGTTATTCATTTGAGAAATGAGAACTGAAAGAACAGCAATAATCAAAGCCATGGTTAAAACACCCCAAATAAAAACAGTTATAATTTTTGCGCCTATAAGACAGCCTGTGTCCGTCGGCAGAGTATGGGTTAAATAGCCTTCATCTCCCAAAAGATTTTTGTGAAATCTTAAAATTCCCCATATGTACATACCGACAAAGGAGAAAACAGTGCAGCCGAAAACAATAAGCACTAAAAATGCCGCCGCCGATTCCAAGTCTTCAGGGTATGCATTGTTTAACGCCTTTAAAGAAAGAAACTCTATAAGCAGCGTCAATATCCAGAAGGCGCAGAAATACTTATACGCTGCCTTAACTTCGTATTTTATTAATTTTAATAACATCTGAACTCCTCCCTGAAAAGAGTATCTATGCTCTTCTGTTCTCTGTCTCTTATTATATCCGCTCCTTCGTGGAGAATTATTTTGCCTTCCTTTAAAAATATAACATCGTCAAGAACCTTTTCAACGTCGGATATAAGGTGGGTTGAAATAACAACGGCTGCCTCGGGGTTATAGTTGTTAATAATGCTCGATATTATATAATCCCTTGCGGCAGGGTCTACACCCCCTATAGGCTCGTCTAAAAGATAAAGCTTTGCCTCTCTGCTCATAACAAGAATAAGCTGAACCTTTTCGGCATTGCCCTTTGAAAGTGTTTTAAGCTTTTTGTTCGGGTCGATATTTAAAGCCTTTATCATATTATAGGCTCTGTCACTTCGAAAATCGGCGTAAAAGTCTTTAAACATTGCTATAAGACCGCTTATTTTCATACTGCTGTCCAAAGCGTTTCTGTCGGGAAGGTAGGAAACTATCTTCTTTGTTTCTATGCCCAGGGCTTTTCCGTCTATTAAAATCTGCCCCGATGTAGGGGTTAAAAGACCGTTTGCCAGCTTTATAAGGGTTGTTTTGCCGCTGCCGTTGGGACCTAAAAGACCTATTATTTTGCCTTTTTCAAACTGTAAATTCACCCCGTCAAGAACCTTATCCCTGTCATAAATTTTTGTAAGATCTCTGCATTCCAAAATATAATCGCTCATACCTCTTCTCCTCTCTTTAAAAAGATGTTTATAAAATCCACAGCTTCTTCCGCCGTATAGCCTATTTCAGACATATCCCTTATGAAACCGGCTGTTTTTTTTAAGGTGGTCTCTCTTTTAAGACGCAAAATAAGCTCCTTGTCCTCCGTTATAAAACGGCCTGCCGTTCTCTGTGATATTAAAAGCCCTGTCGTTTCAAGTTCACACAGCGCCCTCTGCATTGTGTTTGGGTTTACTCCTGCCTCCGCCGCAAGTTCCCTTACAGAAGGCAAACGGCTGCCCGGGGAAAGCTCCCCCGAAAGTATAAACAGCTTAACCTGTTCCACAATTTGAATATAAATCGTTCTGTCACCGGAAAATTTCCATTTCAAATAAAGCCTGCCCCCTTTGTGTCATTGTATTAATTAAATAGTACAACATTATAGTAACACATATTTTCATATCTGTCAACAGTGTTTTAAACAATATTAATTTCACCTAAACCTACTGTAAAAAGGCAATATCATTATATATAGTAAAATATTTTTTAAAATTAACTAAATACAGCTTGACAGAATATATAAAAGGTAATATTATAGTTTTATCTCGGGAATATATAAGAAATTTTTAATATAACATAATGAATTGTAACAGTTCATCCCAAATAAAATCGCAAAG
>JAJQBF010000305.1 GCA_021203425.1 Clostridiales bacterium
CCCCCCCCCCCCCCCCCCCCCCCCCCCCCCCCCCCCCCCCCCCCCCCCCCCCGGGGGGGGGTGTTAGAATACCCCCTTTTTGTGTTTTTGCTTTATAATGTTAGGGGAAAAATAATTTTTCTGCTTTGTTATGAATATTTATACCCTTGTAAAAGTTATTTGATTTTTCTATTGTGTTTAAATAGAAAAATATCAAAGTTGGTTATTTCTGCCCTTTGCCAGTCTTTCAGCTATTGCCTTTTTTGTTCTTCCGAATACTCTCTTTTTGCCCTGTAAGGGTTATGCCCAAACCTAAAAGGATATAAAGCACAATCTGTAATTGGACATAACTTAACTTCTTTTGCCTGTTGACAGCAACAGTCAAGGCATTTTGCCCTTATGGCTTTTATAGGGTTGATTATGGTCTTTTCTTTTCTCATAGTGTTTTTGTCTCCATTATTAACACCGACAGGCGGCTTCCTTTATGCTGTTAGTCTGTTTTGTTGTGACAATAAACTGTCTTTATATTGTTTCAAGTATTCTTTGCGGTCATTGTACTTAGGGAATAACCTTAAAAGTGTTATATCTGCTTTTTGCAGTTCATTTAACAAATATAATTGTTCTTCGGTTAAGTAGGGGCGTATTGTTTCCCCTTTTGGGATTCCGTTTAATTCCCTGTATTTCTTTGCCGTTATTCCTAAAGCAATTTTGTTTACAAGGTTACATTCGTTGGAATAGTGGTAGGGCTGCAGATTATCGTATAAAAGTTTTGTGTTATCCGTAAGCAATGGAAAATCAACCCTTGTTTCCAATAGTGTTTTTATATGGTTTTCCATTTCGTTAAACCGCTTAATATACAATTCCTTGAACCTGTTAGCCTTTGCTCCTGTATAATCCATAACAAGCATTATAAAACCGTCTCTTGTCATTGCATAGGCTTTTTGTTTACGGCCTCGGCTGTCAGTGTAGTTAATCTCCTGAAAATTCAGGAAATTAAAACTTTCGCTTAAGCCAGATTGAGGGGCAATAAGTCTTTCAATATCTTGTAAAACATTATCGTGTCTTTTCTCAAAAAACCTTGCTATAAATAGGCTGTCGGCTCTTGCAGTCTCTTTAGTGTCTGCAAATATGCCGTATTCGTCTTTTTTGATTAGTTCTTTCATAGCTTTAAAACCTCTCTTTATTCGGCTGTTATATTATCCGCTTTGCTATTGATTCAGCATTTTTAGCTTTTGTAAAATTTGCGGCGGCTTCGGCTCGGTTTGCTTCTGCAAGCACTGACAGGGCATTTTCGGCATCTTCCAAAATATACAGAAAACGCCCTCGACCCTCTCCGATTTTTAAAAAGGGAATTGCCCCCTTTTTTCTTAAACGGTCAATTTCTCGGCGTGAAAGTGATAGAGTTGCCGCTAATTCGTCTGTTGTGTATCTCTTATTATTCAATGCAAACACCGTCCTTTTATGCTGTTGCTTGTGATTTAGCTATTTTGTCAATAGCTGAAAAATACTTTTCCTTTTCCTCCGCTGATAATTCTTTTCGTAAATGCCTAACAACTGTAAATTCACTTAAATTTAAGACTTCGCCTATTTGCCAAAGTGTTATGTTATTTTCTTTTGCCCTTTCTCTAATGTCATTGTTTGCCCTAATTTTTTTCATTTTAACCACTCCTGAAAAATCTTTTCTTTTGTTGTTGCTTTTGCTGTCGCTTTGTGTTACAATTATATTATAAGAGTTGTTGCTGATATTTTCAATAGCTATATAATTGATTGGAATTTTATAAAATAATGGAATATGCAAAGGGATATATTTAACAACTCAAAAATTCAGAAAATTTATATATTGCAAACTTGAATGTTTTGCAATGTGGCTGTGGAGGTACAAAAAAATGATTGAAAATTCAAGTGAAAGTAAAAAAATTTTAGCAAAAAGACTGAAAGAAGTTAGGAAAGATAAAGAATTGTCACAGACACAATTTGTTGATGGTTTAAGTATGACAGCAAGCACTTTATCATCTTACGAACAAAGTAAAGCTAACCCCTCAATGCAAGCTATAGTTGAGATAGCCTTAAAACATAATTTAAGTATTGATTGGTTATTTGGCTTAACAGATAATCCCGAAAACAAAGTTGCTGTTGAGGAAAAAGAGAAATACAAGCTTGAAACTTTGGCTGATATTGGGAGTATGATTATTGCTTTACTTAACAGTGAAATAGCTGAGGGGTTTCCTTGCAACCCTGAATTTTATAATGTGACGGATAATAAAATAAACATTAAATTTTCTATTGAAAATAATGAGCTTTATGCTAAAGAAAAAAATAATATGATAGCTTTTCGGTCGGAAAGTGATGAATTTAATGACTTTTTTAATGATATGTGCAGTCTTAGAAATTTGTTAGACGGTGGCGGTCTAAAAAAAGAATATTACGATTTATCAATAAAAACGTGCATAGAAAAATTAAAGGGCATTACTATTAAATCACTTTTAAATTAGGGAGGGTTAAACAATGGCAAATATTGAGAAAAGGGGCAATAACTATAGAATAACCGTAAGTAACGGCTATGACATTAACGGCAAACAGCTTAAAAAATACGCAACCTTTAAGCCTGACCCTAAAATGACAGCAAAGCAACAGAAAAAAGCCCTTGACAAATTTGTTTTTGGGTTTGAAGAAACTGTTAAAAATGGAGAGGTTTTAGACGGTCGGCATATAACCCTATATGATTTTTATAATAAATGGGTAAATGAATATTGCAAAATACACCTTGAAGAAACAACAACGGCTTGGTATGATGATTTATTTCAGGGGCAAATACTTCCTACACTCGGACACTTAAAAATGAGTGATATTAAACCTCTCCATTTGCAGATGTTTCTTAATGACCTTTCAAAAGAGGGGGCAACTGTTGACGGTGGGGCTTATTCTCCGACAAGCGTTAAAAAGTATCACGCCGCTTTAAGCTCTCTGTTTACTATGGCTGTTAAATGGGGTATTTGCTCGGACAACCCAACAAAAAAAAAGTTACATTGCCGAAACAAAAGGGGGCGGCTGACAGTGTACAGTTTTTCACACCTGAACAAACCATAACCTTTTTAAACGCCTTAAATAACAGTTATGCAACCACATATAAAGGGCATACAAGGGTTGACGATACAGGTAAGCCCTACACTATAAAAGAATACACCGAAAAACGCCCTATACCTACACAAATTAAACTCGTAATGAATATAGCTGTTTACGGCGGCTTAAGGCTCGGTGAAATACTCGGTCTGACTTGGGATTGTATAGACTTTAATAATAACATGCTTATTATAAACAAATCTGTTGCAAGGATTAAGGGCGGTCAAAACAGGCAAATTGTAAAAGTGCCAAAAAATAAAAGCTCTATCCGAACAATTTCAGTTCCTGCGTCCGTTATGACTTTAATAAAATTTTGGAGACAAGAACAAAGTCAATTAAAATATGCCCTCGGTGACAAGTGGAGAGGGTCAACCGAATATGACTTTTTGTTTATACAAAGAGACGGTAAGCCGACGAACCTGTCAACCCCTTATCAGGCATTTAAGGATATAATCGAAAAATACAATAGAACCGTAGACGATGAAGCGGACAAACTTCCGTCAATCCGTTTCCACGATTTACGGCATACATCTGCAACCCTGTTAATAAGTTCCAAAAAAAACAGATGTCAAAACAGTTTCTTCAAGGCTTGGACACGCCCAAACAAGCACAACATTAAATATATACGCCCATAGTTATAAAACCCTTGATGAAACAGCTTCGGACGTTTTGGAGGATATTTTAACAACCGAAACAAAGAAACAAGCCAAATAACAGGCTTATTTTTAGGGGATTGCTTGGGTGATTTTTGGGGATTATTCTTGGGGATTATTTGGGGATTACTGAAACAAAAAACTTTAAAATTTAAAGCAAATATTTGCAAAAACACGCAAATAAAAACAGATAAAAAAGCAAAAAAAACGCTTAAATATGCGGTTTTAAATCATTGTGCAACATTTCGGGCAAATGGTCTTAGCTGAATCGTAATCAGACGGTTGGGGGTTCGATTCCCTTCATCGGCTTAACGAAAAGCCCTGAAAATACAGTGTTTTCGAGGCTTTTTTAATTAAATTGCATAAATATTTTGGTTTTCGATTTTTTGAAACAAGTGGATAAAAATCAAAGCCGAAAGGTGCAACTGTATAAAACAAAACAGGAGTGTTTATGTCAAAATAACTTTTTTGTCAAGGTTTAAAAATGTGTTGACAAATGAGGCAAATAGTGTTATCATACTTTTTACAGAAATATATAAAAACTTATCCTGAGCGGCGGAGGGACATGGCCCTGTGAAGCCCGGCAACCGAGCCTGAAAGACAGCTACGGTGCTAATTCCATCGGTTTATTCCGGAAGATGAGTATAAGAGTAAGCCGTTTAAGGCTTTTTTTATTGCCTAAAGTAAAAGTTTGGACTGATGAAACTTAAGCGGCTGATAACTTTAACCCTTCTTTTGTAAGTTAACAGGATTTTGAGAAATTTACAAGGAGGCTGAAAAATGAGAAAATTATTTACATCTGAGTCGGTTACAGAAGGGCACCCGGACAAAATCTGCGACAGAATTTCCGACTCTGTTTTAGACGCTGTTATGGAGCAAGACCCAAACGGAAGAGTGGCCTGTGAGGCTTTGGCGACAACCGGTCTTATTTGTGTTTCCGGAGAAATTACTACAACGGCAACACTGGACGTTGACAAAATTGTCAGAGAGGCAATAAAAGAAATTGGATATGACAGAGCTAAATATGGTTTTGACTGTGACAGCTGCGGTATTATTGTTACCCTTAAAGGACAGTCGCCGGATATTGTTATGGGGGTTGATGCCGAGCTTAGTATAGACACCGGCGCCGGAGATCAAGGTATGATGTTCGGCTATGCCTGCAATGAAACAGAGGAGTTTATGCCTCTGCCCATAAGTCTTGCCCACAAGCTTACAAAAAGACTTACAGAAGTAAGAAAAAACGGAACGCTGCCCTATCTTCGTCCGGACGGAAAGAGTCAGGTTACGGTAATATATGAAGACGGTAAGCCCGTTGGGGTAGATACTGTTGTTATTTCGACTCAACACTCTCCCCTTGCACGAAATGAGGATATATACAGGGATATAAAAGAACAGGTAATTAAAGCTGTTATACCGGCTGAGCTCATGTCTGAAGAAACTAAAATTCACATTAACCCTACAGGAAGATTTGTCATAGGCGGTCCTACGGGCGACTGCGGTCTTACGGGAAGAAAAATTATAGTCGATACATACGGAGGATATGCAAGACATGGCGGCGGCGCTTTTTCAGGAAAGGACCCTACTAAAGTAGACCGTTCCGCTGCTTATGCTGCAAGATACGTTGCTAAAAACATTGTTGCCAGCGGTATAGCGGATAAATGTGAAATACAGCTTTCTTATGCAATAGGAATAGCAAAGCCCACCTCTGTTTTGGTAGACACTTTCGGAACAGGCAAAATTCCCGATGATGAAATTCAGAAGATTGCCGAAGAAAATTTCGATTTAAGACCCGGAGCAATTATAAGAGATTTAAACCTCCGCAGACCTATTTATAAGCAAACTTCGGCTTACGGTCATTTCGGCAGAAACGATCTTGACCTCCCATGGGAGAAAACAGACAAAACAGAACCCTTTAAAAAAGCATATAATAAATAAACACTTCAAAAGTCCTCGGCTGTCTCGCCGAGGGCTTTTTCGATAAAATAAAAGGACGCCTGCCCTAAAGCAAACGTCCGAAAATTGTTTTAATTTTAACTTAATCAGCCGAGTTCAGCAAAATATTTGATTGTTCTGACCATCTGGCTTGTGTATGAATTTTCGTTGTCATACCATGAAACAACCTGTACTTCGTAAAGATCATCGGCAATCTTAGCTACCATTGTCTGAGTAGAATCGAAAAGTGAGCCATATGTCATACCGATAACGTCTGAAGAAACGATAAGCTCGTCATTGTAGCCGAAGGAATCTGAAGCTGCTGCCTTCATAGTTGCGTTGATACCGTCAACAGTAACGTCTGAACCCTTAACAACAGCTGTAAGGATAGTTGTTGAGCCTGTAGGAACGGGAACTCTCTGAGCGGAGCCGATAAGCTTGCCGTTAAGTTCGGGAATAACAAGACCGATAGCCTTTGCAGCACCTGTTGAGTTAGGAACGATATTAACTGCAGCTGCACGAGCTCTTCTTAAGTCGCCTTTTCTGTGAGGACCGTCAAGAACCATCTGGTCGCCTGTGTAAGCGTGGATAGTTGACATGATACCGCTCTGGATAGGTGCATAGTCATTAAGAGCCTTAGCCATAGGAGCAAGACAGTTTGTTGTGCAAGATGCAGCAGAGATAATCTTGTCATCTGCTGTAAGTGTACCTTCGTTTACGCTGTAAACGATTGTAGGAAGATCATTTCCTGCAGGAGCGGAAATAACAACCTTCTTAGCGCCGGCATCAATATGAGCCTGAGCCTTAGCCTTTGATGTATAGAAACCTGTACATTCAAGAACAACGTCAACATCAAGTTCGCCCCAGGGAAGTTCTGCTGCGTTAGCCTTAGCATAGATTGTAATCTTCTTTCCGTCAACAGTAATGGAGTCTTCTCCTGCCTCAACAGTACCGTTGAATCTGCCCTGTGATGAGTCATACTTTAAAAGATGAGCAAGCATTGCAGGATTTGTTAAATCGTTAATTGCTACTACTTCGTAACCTTCTGCATGGAACATCTGTCTGAAAGCAAGACGTCCGATACGTCCAAAGCCGTTAATTGCTACTTTTACATTTGCCATTTTTAAAATCCTCCTAAAATAAAATTTTCTGCTTTAATCTTCCATGTTCATTACATGGACACTGCTATACTATAAAAGCCCTATTGCTCTATATTGACTCACTCACGCAATAAATCCGATGTACAGCTGTCAACCGGCTGTCTGTCGGCAGCGCTTTTATAGCAGAAAGATTATTCCTCTAAATGGTTTGCCCATTTAATGGTTTAATTATAACACAAAATCAATGATTTTTAAATAACTTTTTAAAGGTTTTGGTTGATTTCGTCATTTTTATTAACAATATCTATAATATCCGCTTAAATATAGTGCCTTTTTATGAAAATTTGACAGGATATAAATTGTTTGGCTTAACTATTTGACAGAAATATTATATTCTTAAATGATATTTTAAATCTCTGTTCGAAAAACACATAAAAAATACTTTTATTCTTGACATTTGATTTGACAGATACGTGAGAATATGGTAGAATGAAAGTGTAAAAAACAATTGTTCCTGACGGAAAAGGCAATTCTTGGGAATTTTCTGATTTGGAAGGTATGTAAATTTGATTTAATCAGGCATACCTTTGTATGCCTTTTATTATGTGAAAATTTTATAATTCAGGAGGTTTTTATGGCAAAAATTGCGGTAATAGGGGCTGTGCTGGAGCCGCCGGAAAAAACACAGTGTATTTTTAACGGGATTGTTTCGGAATATAAGGAAATTATAAAAGGAAGAATGGGTCTGCCTATGAACGATAAGGGAATTGCGGTTATTTCAATCACTGTTTTAGGCGAACTTGATACAATTAACAGTTTTGTGGGAAAATTGGGCAAGATTAACGGAGTTACCGTTAAGGCAGCATTTTCTAAGGGTGAATATTAGGGGGTAAAAAATGGAAAAGGAAAAATTTTTTATTGACGATGCATATATAAGGGTGCTTTTGAAGGTAAAGCTGCCGAAAGATGAAATCAACAAAATTCTCGATAAGGCGGAAAATTTCGAAGGGCTTAACCACAAAGAGGTTGCAGCGCTTATTAACAACGAAGACGAGGACTGTTGGCAGAGAATTTTTAAAATTGCCGGTAAAATAAAGGAGCATATTTACGGCGAAAGAATCGTTATGTTTGCTCCTCTTTATGTAAGCGACTACTGTGTAAATAAGTGCAGATACTGCGGTTTTAAGTGTGACAATGTTTTTGAAAGACGAAGACTGACTATGGACGAGATAAGAAGTGAAGTCAGAATTCTTGAGGCTATGGGTCATAAGAGACTTGCCGTTGAGGCAGGGGAAGACCCCGTTCACTGCCCTATAGACTATATTTTAGACTGTATTAAAACGATTTATGATATGAAACTGGGCAACGGAGAAATCCGCCGTGTAAACGTAAATATTGCGGCAACAACGGTTGAAAACTATAAAAAGCTTAAAGAAATAGGCATAGGCACATACATACTCTTTCAGGAAACCTACAATAAGGAAACCTATGAATATTATCATATGGCCGGTCCTAAGAGAAACTATGAATACCACACGACAGCCTTTGACAGAGCGCAGGAGGCCGGCATAGACGATGTGGGCGGCGGCGTTCTTTTCGGTCTTTATGACTACAAATATGAAATTTTGGGGCTTATGCTGCACAATGAACACCTTGAAGAGAAGTTTAATGTGGGATTCCATACTATTTCAGTACCGAGAATATGTTCAGCCGAAGGTGTCGACAGATCCTTCCCTTATGCTGTTTCCGATGAAGATTTTAAAAAGCTGGTTGCTCTTATAAGAATAGCCGTTCCCTTTACGGGTATGATTATTTCCACAAGAGAAAGCCCCGAAATGAGAAAAACACTCATAAAAATGGGTATTTCTCAAATAAGCGGCGGCTCTTCCGTTGAAGTAGGGGGCTACACAACAAGAGAAAAGGACGGTTCCCAGTTTATACTTAATGACAGCAGAACCGCTGACGATATAATTTACTGGCTTATGGAGGAAGGGCTTGTTCCCAGTTTCTGTACGGCCTGTTACAGAAAGGGCAGAACCGGCGACAGGTTTATGTCACTGGCAAAGTCGGGAAACATAAAAAATGTTTGTCTGCCCAATGCTCTTATGACGCTTAAAGAGTATGCCCTTGATTACGGTGATGATAAATTTAAAGCAAAGGCAAATGAACTTATAGCAAGCAAAATTCCTCTTATTAAAAATGACAAAATAAGAGAACAGGCTAAGGAAAATCTTATAAGACTGAAAAAGGGCGAAAGGGATTTATTTTTCTAAGGAGAAAATATGTTTAGCTTTAAAGTTAGCAATACACTGCCCGAAGACGGCGCCTATATCAGAAAGACCGTTTTTACAGAGGAACAGGGCTTTGAAGAGGAATTCGATGAAAAAGACGGTATTTCAAAACATAGTGTTTTATATAAAGACAACGAGGCTGCCGGAGTATGCCGGTTTTACTTTGACTCGGAAAAACAGATATATATTATAGGAAGACTTGCCGTAATGAAGAAATTCAGAGGGGAAAAACTAGGGGCTGCTGTTTTAGGCGAGGCTGAAAGACAAATAAGGGATTTAAATGGGGAAAGTGTTTCTCTTGCGGCTCAGGTAAGAGCAAAAGGATTTTATGAGAAACAGGGTTATGTTTCCATAGGAAAAGAATTTTCGGAAGAAGGTTGTCCTCATATACAAATGTATAATTA
>JAJQBF010000131.1:0-321 GCA_021203425.1 Clostridiales bacterium
ATAAATATAAGAGAAATAAAATTTTCTCAAATAAAAAGAAAGAAGGAATTTAAATGTCAAGAATTAAAACTTTAAGTACAAGAAATCTTGCTGCATCAGCTGTAAACGGCGGCTGCGGCGAATGTCAGACATCATGTCAGTCAGCAAGTAAGACTTCATGCAGCACAGCTAACCAGCAGTGCGAAAAATTAAAATAACTGTAAAAGTACTGCCGATATGAGCAGTGCAGTGCAGCAGCACAATCGGTCTTTTACAGTGCGGTATATCCATGTAATTCACATAAGAGTTTATTAAAAGCTGCTTCTTTATAAAAGCAGCTTT
>JAJQBF010000131.1:331-9072 GCA_021203425.1 Clostridiales bacterium
AAATGATACACAGATATAAAAGCAACGGTTATAATATTGTAATTGACGTAAACAGCGGTTCCGTTCACGTTGTTGACGAGGCGGCCTATGAGGCAATAGGAATGTACGAAGAAAAGCCTGCGGAGGAAATAACCGCTTATCTTAAAAAAAAATTCGGAATAAGCGAAAGCGATATAAACGAGCTTTTTTCCGACATTGAAGCCCTTAAGGAAAACGATACACTCTTTTCAGATGATATTTATAAGGAGATGGCGCCCTATTTAAAAAACAGACATTCCGTTATAAAAGCACTGTGTCTTCTTGTGGCTCAAGACTGTAATATGGCCTGTGAATATTGCTTTGCCTCCACAGGGGAATATCATCAAGGCTCAAGAACACTTATGAGTTTTGAAACAGGAAAGAAAGCCCTTGATTTTCTTGTTGAAAATTCAGGTACGAGAAAGAATCTTGAAGTAGACTTTTTCGGCGGCGAGCCTCTCATGAATTGGGAAGTTGTTAAACAACTTGTAAACTATGCCAGAAGTATAGAAGAAGAAAAAGGCAAAAATTTCAGATTTACAATAACCACAAACGGTATTTTGCTTAATGAAGAAATTATGGAATTTATAAATAAGGAAATGTACAATGTTGTACTTTCGATAGACGGCAGACCCGAGGTTAACGACAGACTTCGCCATACGAGGAACGGCGGCGGAACCTATGATATAATTTTGCCAAAATTTAAAAAAGCAGCCGACAGCAGAAACCAGAAAGATTATTACCTTAGAGGAACATATACCCACTACAACACAGACTTTACAAATGATATTCTTCACCTTGCCGATTTAGACTTTAAACAGCTTTCAATGGAGCCTGTGGTTGCGCCGGCAGAGGCACCTTATGTATTAACGGAAGAAGACCTGCCCAAGCTTTTGGAACAGTACGAAACACTTGCAAAAGAAATGCTTAAGCGTAAAGATTTTACATTTTATCATTATATGATTGACTTAACGGGAGGTCCCTGTATATATAAGCGTGTTTCCGGCTGCGGAGTTGGTACGGAATATATGGCTGTTACCCCTTCGGGAGATCTTTACCCCTGCCACCAGTTTGTAGGAGACGAAGAATACAAGCTGGGAAATGTTTTCGAAGACATAACAGCGGAAGAAAAGAGGAACGAATTTAAAAACTGCAATATTTATGCCCACAAGGAATGTGACGAGTGTTTTGCAAGGTTTTACTGCAGCGGCGGCTGTGTGGCAAATGCTTATCACTCAACAGGCAGTATAAAGGGTGTATATAAATATGGCTGTCAGCTCCACAGAAAAAAGATAGAGTGTGCAATAATGATGAAGGCGGCGGAAAATGATAACCCTTAAGGAAAGACTGGAGAGCATAAACACATATCCCTTTCATATGCCGGGGCATAAGCGAAACACGAAGTTTTTTAAAAACGATATTTTCAAATATGATTTTACCGAAATCGAAGGCATTGATGACCTTCACCACCCGACGGAAATTTTGAAACAGCGTATGGACTATGCCTCGGAAGTTTACGGAACGAAAAAAACATATTTTCTTATAAACGGCTCAACCTGCGGTCTTTTAGCGGCAATTTCCGCCCATACGAATATAGGAGACAACATTCTTGTTGCAAGAAACTGTCATAAATCAGTTTACAATGCTCTGTTTTTAAGAAACTTAAAGCCCGTCTACGTGTCTCCCCCCATTACAGGTGAAGGCATAAGCGGCGGAATAGCTCCGAAAGAAGTTGAAGAAATTTTAAAAACAACAGGAGCAAAGGTTTTTGTTATGGTATCTCCTACATATGAAGGAATTGTTTCTGACATTAAAGCCATTTCAGAGGTTTGTCATAAATACGGCTGTGTTTTAATTGTTGACGAGGCTCATGGAGCCCACTTCGGGTTTTGCGGCAAATTTCCCAAATCAGCCGTAAGCTTGGGAGCCGACATTGTTATACAAAGTCTTCACAAAACACTGCCTTCCCTGACGCAAACGGCTTTGCTCCATATATGCTCGAAAAGAGCGGATATATGTGAAACAGAAAGACATCTGAGCATATATCAAAGCTCAAGCCCTTCCTACATACTTCTTTCTTCTGCCGACAGCTGTATAAAATATATGTCGGGTAAAGAGGGAAAATCGGCGGCGGAAGTCTATTTCAGACGTCTGTCTGATTTCAGAGAGGAAAACAAAGGGCGGATTATGGGTGATGAAATTAAAAAAGGCGGAAATGTTTTCGATACAGACCCTTCCAAAATAATTATTTGGGGAGGGAAAAAAACTTCCACTGCACTCAGAATGGCAGGCTTGGAGCCGGAAATGGAAAACCTTTTTTATACCCTTGCCATAACATCAATAGGCGACACGGAAGAGGGATTTAAAAAACTCGGAGCGGCAATTTCCGCCCTTAAACCGACAAATATAAAACCTGAATTTGAAAAAGCCCCGCCACCTAAAATTAAAATGACACCGTATGAAACGGGAACAGCCGCCGGAGAACAGATTCCTTTAAACATAAGTGCCGGAAGAATTTCGAAAACGGCAGTTTATATTTATCCTCCCGGAATATCCATAATAAACGAGGGGGAAGAAATAACTCCTCAGATAATCGACCTTATAACCCAATATAATGAAAAAGGATTTGCCGTAAGGGGCATAACGGATAAAATAAACTGCGTAAAGTAAAGCTTATTATTTTAATAAATTGCAAAAAAACTTCACAAAACAGCGAACAAAAAGCCCCGGAGAACAGCGCTCTCAGGGGCTTTTGCTGTGCATAAGTGTATGAACATATTATTTCCTTGCTATATTATTTTTTTATTGCAAATATCATAGTTTTCCCTTGTCTATAAGATTTGCCGCAATATCAAGACTGCCGCTGTATTGTTTTATATGTTTTTCATAAATTTTTTAATTTCAGACAGAGTTGAATATGAGGCTATTGCGCCGCTTTTTGTTACACTTAAGACCGAACAGCAGTTTGCGAAATAAAGCATTTCGTGAAGTTCCTTTTCCGAAAGTGCGGTTAGTGTTTCTTTTTCAACACCTGCCGCCGAAAGAGCGTAGAGGAATGAGCCTATTATGCAGTCCCCTGCCCCGGTGGTATCCCTTGCCATTACCTTCGGGGCTTTTACTTTTATTTCCTTGTCGGGGGTCAAAAGTGCGGCGCCGTCTCCGCCCATAGTGTACATAATCATTTTTACACCCTGTGAAAAAAGAGAGGGTGCGGCTTTTTTAATGTCATTTTCGCCTGTTATTAATTCCAGCTCTTCATCTGAAATTTTTAGTATATCCGCATATTTTATGAAGTCCTTTATTGTGTTTACGCAGTTTTCGGCACTGTCCCAAAGATTAAGACGAATGTTGGGGTCAAAGCTGATTATTGCGTTTTGGCTCTTGGCAAGCTCTATGGCTTTTATGTGGGCATACTTTACGGGGGCTTCTATAAGGTCAACTGAACAGAAGTGCAAAATGCCTGTGTCTTTCAGCATATCTTCGGATATTTCGTCCGATTCAAGGAGCATATCCGCTGAAGGGTTTCTGTAAAATGAAAAATCTCTGTTTCCGTCGGAAGCTAAGGCAACAAAAGCAAGGGCTGTATTTGCTTTGTCTGTCCGCAAAACCGAGCCTGTGTCAACTCCGGCTTGATTTAATGTGTCTACTATATAATCGCCGAAGGCATCTTTCCCCAGTTTTGTGATTATTCGGCTTTTTCCGCCTAACAGGGCTGCAGCAGCCGCCACATTTGCCGGTGCCCCACCGCAAACTCTTTTAAACCCGGTTACGTTCTTAAGTCTACAGCCCTTTTCTTCCGGTATAAAATCAATTAAGGCTTCACCTATTGCCGATATATATTTCATTTACGTGTCTCCCAATTCGTTATTATTTGTATTCGAAACCTTTAAGTTTCCAAGCTTTAAAACCGGCACAGTTTTTGTCAGTAATTATGCCGCTGTATTTTTCAGGATAAAAGCGTGAAGTAAAAACCTCTTCACCGCCGTTTACGAAAATTTCTATTGATGAACTGTCACAGAAAATTCTTAATTCTTCAAGGCTTTCAAGGCTCACGTTTCTTATTTTTCTGCCTGCTCCGCTTTCTCCGAAGGACAGTGTTAAAACATTATTATTATAGCATATTTTACAGTCACTGTGAACCGTAATTTCGGCTTTTTCCGGATTATTATATGTTATAAGGGTTTCAAAAGCTTTTATTCCCTCTTGATTTTCCTTTGTTATATCCTTTTCTCTTAAGCTTTCATATTCTCTTATAGGTCTTTGAATAAGCTTACTGCCCTTAAGGCTTAATTCTCTGGGAATTGTCAGACAGTGTGACCAGCCGAATTTTTCACAGGGATTTTCATAGTAGCCCTCTAAGTCCGGAAGCCCCAACCACCCTATCATAATTCTTCTGCCGTCTGAGGTTTCAAAGGACTGGGGAGCATAAAAGTCAAAGCCCCTGTCAAGCTCATTAAATTCACCTACAGTGCAGCCCTCGTTTGTAAAACTGCCTTCAAGAAAAGCCCAGCCGCTTTGGTAGACATTGTTATACTTAAAGCCTTCCGATTCTATGCCTTGAGGAGAGAAAGTCAAAATCTGCTTTCCGCTTAAGAAAAACAAGTCGGGACATTCCCACATATAACCGAACTTTTCGGCTGTTCTCAAGCGGTTTACAAACTGCCAGTTTGTTTTGTTTTCGGATTCATAAACCAAAACCTCGCCGATATTATCTGTTGTTCTTGAACCCAAAACCATATAAAATTTGTTGTTGTGCTTAAATACCTTCGGATCTCTTACGTGACAGGTACAATCGGAGGGATAATCGGAATTTTTCATAAGAAGAGTTTTATCATCAAAGGTCAACCCGTCCTCCGAAACGGCGAGCACAAGATTGTGTTCTCTGCCATTGTTAATATAATCAAAATCTCCAAGTTGTTTTACATTGCCTGTATAATAAAGGTACATTTTTCCATCATCTATAAGAGCCGACCCCGAGTAAACTCCGTGACAGTCAAAGCTTTGGTCGCAGCAGAGAGCCGGAGTTAAATATTCATAGCTTATAAAATCCTTCGTTTTATAATGCCCCCAAAAGTTGGTTCCGGGCTTTGTATCAAAGGATGAATACTGATAAAATATGTGATATTCTCCCTTAAATTCACAAAGGCCGTTAGGATCGTTAAGCCAGCCTGTTTTGGGCATAATATGGAAAAGCTGTCTCCATTTAGTCGGTCTGTTTTCAGCTGCTTTTTCCAAAAGAGCCACTGTTTGAAGAAGATTTGTTCTCTTTATATTGTTAAATTTCATATTGTCACCTCGGTTAATGGGGTAAGGCACCGGGAAAAGCTCCCGATGCCCACGCCGTTATTCTCAAAATTAAGCTTCGTCTTTATAGCCGAAAAGGTAGGAAAGAACAAAGGCAACCGCTACAGCTACAGCCATTGAAATTACATACTGAAGGGGAGCGTGAAGGTGAATAAGTATTGCGAAAATACCCGTTACACCTGTTGCTGTTGCGCCTAAGTGGAAGAGTGAAGCAACCATAGCTCCGCAGGCACCGCCGACTGCTCCGCATACAAATACCTTTGTATATCTTAAGTTTACACCGAAGATTGCCGGTTCAGTTATACCGAGCATAGCTGAAAGAGCTGCAGGAAGAGCAAGAGATTTTGTTTTTGCCTTCCTTGTCTTAACCGCTACTGCAAGGCAGGCTGCGCCCTGAGCCATATTTGCCGCCGAAGCAAGCGGGGGCCAGTATGTATAGCCGTACTGTGAAATTTGACCTATGTCAATAACAGTGTACATATGGTGGATTCCGGCTACAACAGTTGATGAATAAAGACCGCCCATAATAAAGGAGCCTATTCCAAAAGGAAGTGTGAGAAGAACGAGAATACCTGAAATTATTGCATTCTCAATATAGATAAATACAGGACCTATGAACGTAAATACAAGGAAAGCTGTTACAAGAAGGCTTACCAAAGGAGTGACGAAAAGGTCGATTATTTCAGGAACAACTTTGTGAAGACGCTTTTCGATGTTTGCAAGTATCAAAGACGCTATAACAATTGGGATAACGTGACCCTGATAGCCTACCATATGAACGTCGTAAAGCCCGAAAATACTGAAGGACTGAGCATAGCCCTCTGTTGCAACGGTATATGCATTCTGAAGATTTGTATGTATAAGGAACATTGCCAAAACCGCACCTAAGTAGGAATTTCCGCCGAAGGTTTTTGTCGCTGAAAAACCAATTAAAATAGGAAGGAAAGTGAAAGCAGCGCTGCTTAAAAGTGAAATAATCTGGAAAACGTAGCCGTTGGTGTTAATAGCTATGTAGCCGTTTGTATTCATAAAATTTAAAGCCTCGGTAAGACCCATAATAAGACCGCAGGCAACAATTGCCGGAATTATGGGAACGAAAACATCGCCCAGTGTCTTAATAAGACGTTTAAAAATGTTTGATTTGGCAGCAGCCTGTTGTGTAACTTCTGAGGTTGATGCGGCGGCTATATCGGCTATTTTAATAAATTCGTCATAAACCTTGTTTACGGTACCTGTTCCGAAAATAATCTGAAGCTGACCTGAGGCAAGGAAACAGCCCTTTACACCGTCTATTTCTTCAATATCTTCTTTTTTTGATAATATCGTTGTCCGCAACTACCAGTCTTAAACGTGTTGCGCAGTGAGCGGCTGAAACTATGTTTTCCTTGCCGCCTATTTTTTCAATTACCTGTTCTGCTGATTTTCTGTAATCCATAAAGTGACCTCCTATGCTGTAATAAATTTATATGTGAATATACGTTTATGAAACGTCAGATGCCTGCAGGACCTATCTGAAATCATTTTCACATCTTGAATTTATTATAGCTTATTTTGAGGTTTTTGTAAATTCGCTTTTCCAACAAAGGTTAAAAAATTTTTTATGAAAATTACACAAATCGATGAAGTCGTTTTCACACTTGTTTCACATTTGTGCTCTCTCTTTCTATAACTCTGTAACCAAGCCGCAGCTGTTTAAAAACATCTTCCCCCTGCATCATCTCAAGCAGCAATTTACAGGCCTCTTCTCCTGCTGTTTCATAATAGAGCTTTACCGTTGAAAGCGAAGGGGTTACAAGCTCAGACATTTGGGTATTGCCCGTTCCTATTATTTTTATATCATCGGGAACAGAAAGCCCGAATTCTTTTATTACCTTCATAGCCCCAATAGCAAGGCTGTCCGTAGCGCAGAAAACTCCGTCTATATGGGGTTCAACTTCCAAAATATCCTTCATTCTTGCGGTTCCCGAATCAAGGTTAAATGTTCCTTCTTTAATTATAATCGGGTCGGGTTTTATGCCGTTGTCGGAAAGTGCCTTTATATAGCCTTCATATCGGCTTTGACCGGCAGCCTGATCCTTTTTTGTTACTCCTATATAGGCTATTTTCCTACAGCCCTTGTCGATTAAATGGCGGACAGCATAATAGGCTCCGTGAAAGTAATCATTATATACACATGAAAATTTTTCCGTATACTGGGAAAGAACAACCAAAGGTTTTCCCAGCTTTTTCATAGCTTTGTAATGAGCCTGAGTAAAAATTGTAGCTGTTAAAATAACTCCGTCAACATTGCCTGTTTGAAAAATGTTAAGATAATCAACCTCTTTGTCATAGGCATTGTCTGTGTTTGCCAAAATCAGGCTGTATTTAGACCCTTCCAAAGCCTTTGTTATTCCGTTTACCATTTTTGACACCGATTCTGAGCTTATTTTAGGCACGATTACCCCTATAATTAAATTTTTCTTTGTTCTTAGACTTTGAGCCGAAGATGAAGGCACATAGCCCGTTTTTGAAACAACCTCTTCTATTTTTTTCTTTTTCTCATCGCTTAAATAGCCGCCGTTAAAATAGCGTGACACAGCCGCCGGAGAAACTCCCGCCAAAACCGCCACTTCCGATATTTTCATAATTTCCGCCTTCTTTCTGCAATCGTTTTCATATTATGTTAATTATACACTCCTTTTAAGTTTGTTTCAAGTCTTTTTTTGGTCTTTTTGACTTATAACAAAACCGGCTCTCTTTTGTCTTTTGACTTAGGGAGCCGGTCTTGCCGTAAAAGTTTAAGTTTATGAAATATTTTGCTGCTGTCTTATGAAAATGATAAGCCGATTAATCAACCAACCATTACTTATTTTATATCCAAGAGCTTTATACCTGCCTCTGCCGTACTATCACAGACCTTTTCAATTTGTGTATAATCATCGGAATTTGTAACAATAACCGGCGTAACTGTTCTGTAGCCTGCGTTTTTGATTCCCTTAAGGTCGGCTGTGGCCAAAAGATCACCTGTTTTTATCTTCTGTCCGTTTTTAACTTTTATATTGAAACTTTTTCCTTCAAGGTTCACAGTGTCAAGCCCTATATGTATAAGAAATTCAACTCCGCCATTTGACATAAGCCCCAAAGCGTGTTTCGTGTCATAAACCATTGTTACCTCTCCGTCAAATGGAGCATAAACCTTTCCGTCGGAAGGCTCAACTGCAGCACCCTCCCCTAACATACCTTCGGAAAATACTCCGTCCCCAACCTCTTTTAAGTCAATAACCTTTCCGTTCATGGGCAGATAAACCGCCTTTGGGTCTGCCATCGCCTATGTTTCGTTTTGAGCCGCTGTCTGTGAGCCTTTTTTAAATATGTCGAATAATCCAATTCTGAATACCTCCTTAAATTATATTGTGTAGCGAAATCGTTTTCATATATTT
>JAJQBF010000131.1:9082-9463 GCA_021203425.1 Clostridiales bacterium
TAGTCATATTTGCCCTATTTGTAAATCCACGGATTTAACAAAATACAGATATTTTGTTTAGGTAAAATTTACAAAAGATGAAGCCGTTTTCATATTTCGTTTCACATACGTAATCTTTTAATCCGAAACTGCCTCTTTGAGAACTCCGAAAAAACAATGTCAAAACAGAGGGCTGTTGAAAACAGTAATATTAAAAAGCAAAACAAAAGCAGTCTTGTTCCGAAAAATTGAGAAAGCATAATTATAGTGACAGTAATAGAATATTATTACGTCTATACTCCCAAAGAAGTATAATATTATTCTGATAAATATATTTTCATAAAGGCATTTTGACTGTTTCAAATTTTCAATTTGGCTTTACAAAATTTAAAAGGTGAATTA
>JAJQBF010000009.1 GCA_021203425.1 Clostridiales bacterium
ATTATAGATAATGTAAATATCCGAGGAATTGCGTCTATATAAAATTTTCGGCTTTTTCTTGGTTAAAATTTTAACAATATTATTTATGTAGGAGGAAAGTTTAATGTCAAAGAAGTATGTTTATATGTTTGAAGAGGGCAACGCAAAAATGCGTGACCTTTTGGGCGGTAAAGGTGCTAACCTTGCGGAAATGGCGTCAATCGGCCTTCCCGTACCTCCCGGATTTACCGTAACAACAGAGGCTTGTCTTGAATATAACAAAACAGGCGAATTATCAGACGAAGTTGTAGCTCAGGTTGAAGACGCACTTGCTAAACTTGAGGCTAAAATCGGCAAGAAATTAGGAAATATCGATAATCCTCTTCTTGTTTCCGTACGTTCCGGTGCAAGAGCTTCTATGCCCGGTATGATGGATACAGTTCTTAACTTAGGTCTTAACGACCAGGCCGTTGAAGGTCTTGCTAAGAAGTCAAACAATGAGAGATTTGCTTATGACTCATACAGAAGATTCATAATGATGTTTGCCGACGTTGTAATTGGTGTTCCCAAGTCATATTTCGAAGAATATCTTGACGAATATAAGGCAGCTAAGGGCGTTAAATATGACGTTGATCTTGACGCAGAAGACTTCAAGAAGGTTGCTGCTAAATTTAAGGAAATTTATAAAGAAAAACAGGGCGTTGACTTCCCTCAGGAAGCAAAGGTTCAGCTCTACGAAGCTATTAAGGCCGTTTTCCGTTCATGGGACAACCCCAGAGCCAATGTTTACAGACAGATGAACGATATCCCTTATGACTGGGGTACAGCTGTAAACGTACAGTCTATGGTATTCGGAAACACAGGCTCCAAATCCGGTACAGGTGTTCTTTTCTCAAGAAACCCCGCTACAGGCGAAAAGGGTCTTTTCGGCGAATACTTAATTGACGCACAGGGCGAAGACGTTGTTGCCGGTGTAAGAACACCTTCGGCTATTAACGACCTTGCTAAAGAAGAGGATCCCGTATTAAGAGGAATCCATACACAGCTTGTAAACGTAGCCGACACACTTGAAAAGCATTATAAAGATATGCAGGATATGGAGATTACTTTCGAAGACGGACATCTCTATATGCTCCAGACAAGAATCGGTAAGAGAACAGCTCCTGCTGCTATCAAGATTGCCGTTGATATGGTTTCAGAAGGTCTTGCAACAAAGGAAGAGGCTCTCTTAAGCGTTGACCCCAAACAGCTTGACCAGCTCCTTCACCACACATTTGACAAAGACGCTTTAGCTAAGGCTAAGCCTTTAGGCAAGGGACTTCCCGCTTCTCCCGGTGCTGCTGCAGGTAAGGTTGTATTTACAGCCGAAGACGCTAAGGCAAGAGCAGCCGCAGGCGAAAGAGTAGTTTTAGTTCGTCTTGAAACATCGCCCGAAGATATCGAAGGTATGGTAGCCGCTCAGGGTATCCTTACAGTAAGAGGCGGTATGACATCTCACGCAGCCGTTGTTGCAAGAGGTATGGGCGCTTGCTGTGTATCGGGCTGTGAAGAAATTAAGATTAACGCAGCCGAGAAGTACTTCGATTTAGGCGGAGTAAGATTTACAGAAGACAGCTATATTTCACTTGACGGAAACACAGGCTATATCTACGGCGAAGACATTCCTTCGGCTGACGCTGAAATTTCCGGCGATTTCGATACATTTATGAAGTGGGCTGACGATACAAGAAAGCTCCAGGTAAGAACAAACGGCGACACACCCAGAGACGCTAAGACAGCTCTCGGTTTCGGCGCACAGGGTATCGGTCTTGTAAGAACAGAACATATGTTCTTCGAAGAAGAAAGAATCCCCAAGATGAGATGTTTCGTTCTTGCAGACACAACAGACGAAAGAAAAGAGGCTGTTAAGGCTCTCGAAGAATATCAGAAGACAGACTTTACCGCTATTTACGAAGTAATGCAGGATCTTCCCGTTACAATAAGACTTCTTGATCCTCCTCTTCATGAATTCCTTCCCACGACAGACGCTGAGTTTCAGGCTGTAGCTGATATTATGGGCAAGAGCGTAGCCGACCTTAAGGTTAAGGCAAGAGGTCTTCACGAGCTTAACCCCATGATGGGTCACAGAGGCTGCCGTCTTGCAGTTTCCTACCCCGAACTTCCCGAAATGCAGACAAAGGCAATAATCGAAAGTGCTATTGCCGTTAAGAAGTCAAAAGGCTATAACATTAATCCCGAAATCATGATTCCTCTTGTAGGCGAAGTTAAAGAGCTTACTTACGTAGCCGACATCGTTAAAAAGACAGCAGACAAGATTATCGCCGAAAGCGGACTCGATATCGAATATAAAGTCGGTACTATGATCGAGATCCCCAGAGCAGCTCTCCTTGCCGATGAAATCGCAACAGTTGCCGAGTTCTTCTCATTCGGTACAAATGACTTAACACAGATGACATACGGTCTTTCAAGAGATGACGCAGGTAAGATCTTAGCTGACTACCTTGACAAGCATATCTACGAGGCAGACCCCACAGCCCGTCTTGACCAGAACGGTGTTGGTAAACTTATGAAGATTGCCGCTGAAGGCGGACGCTCCACAAGACCTGACCTTAAGCTCGGTATCTGCGGCGAACACGGCGGCGACCCCTCTTCTGTAGAATTCTGCCACAGAATAGGTCTTAACTATGTTTCCTGTTCACCTTTTAGAGTTCCTATAGCAAGACTTGCAGCTGCACAGGCTCAGATTAAATATCCCAGATAATAAATATTAAATATACAAAAACCGCAGGGTTCAGGCTCTGCGGTTTTTAATTCTGTCAAATACCTGTTTAAGAATTTTTAAGGATTTTAAATTGCCGTTCGGGAAGAATATCGACCGTTCGGGAAGGCTTTGCCAAATTATAGCAATTTTCTACCTTGACAATTCGCAAACAATTTTGTAGAATATCTTTTAAATGCTTTTTAGGGAAGAGCCGACAAATTAACCCTTCTTCATTATCTATAATAACAAAACAGGAGGTAACCAGTATGAAAACGAAAATATTCAAAAACTTAACAGCAGCCTTGTTTGCCGCTGCGACTATTTCTTTCGGGGCAGCCTATACATCTTTAAACATAACGGTTTTAGCCTCAGATACTTATACATATGAAGATGAAGACTACTCTGGAGAATATGACATTACCACTTACGGCAGTATAGAAATCAGTTCAGCCGGAACATATCATATTTATGGTAATTCCATTGAAACATCAAACACAATAACAGTCAGCGGTTCCGCAGATGTAACTTTAGTGTTGGATAACGTTAATATTTCTTCTTCCGAAACCTCTCCTATTTCCTTAACAAGCAGCGGAACAACCACTATTGTATTATATAGTACAAATATACTTACCTGTTCATCAGTCAGTTATGCCGGTCTTTCCAAAGGTACAAGCGGAAATCTTATTATAGCAGCTTGGGGCAATGATAATTCAATGGGAAGTTTAACGGCAACAGGCGGCATGGGCAGCAAAAACCACAGATGCGGAGCAGGTATCGGCGGCGATTATTCTGTCAGCAGCAATAATATTACAATTAACAGCGGCAAAATTACGGCAACAGGCGGCGGCAATAACGGAGCAGGTATCGGTGGCGGTCAAATCGGCAGCGGCAGTAATATTATAAATAATAAACGGCGGTATTGTTTCCGCTGTAAGCACACAAGGAGCGGGTATTGGCGGCGGATATTACAGCAGTGGCAGCAGCATAACAATTAACGGCGGTACCGTTACCGCCGAAAGTGACAACGGAGCAGGTATCGGCGGCGGATATAACAAAAGCGGCAGTGATATAACAATTAACGTCGGTACTGTTACCGCTGAAAGCAATTCCGGGGCGGATATCGGCGGCGGCAGTGACAGCGGCGACAGCAACAGCACTGTGGCTGAAAGTAATGCCCCTGTTATAGGCAAAGCCTCTGTTTTGGTTTCTGCATTTACAGTCGATCCCGTAAATTCCAACGGTGAAAGCGTATATTTATATACAATTCCCAACACAACCGAAGGAGATACAATCTATATAGACAATGATGAATTTATTTCAAGCGTTGTTTACCATGAAACCGGCAGTGTAAAACAATATCTTTACCTGCCGAAAACAGCTGCGGTAGCTAAGGTAAAATCCGGTGAAACAGATAAATACTACAAATTGACATTTAATGAAACCAAAAGCATAGGTGTTGCTGCGGAAACTGTTAAAATAGCTCTGAACAGCGACAGTTCAGCTATTTACCCCGACTTAGTCAGCAGCGGCATAAGCGTTTTAACTGACAGCAGCGGTTATCTCTTGGGAATTGTTGTAGATACAACAGTTTACGGCGGCGAAGGAGCGGCATATCTTGACAGCGTAGGTGTTGTTTCAGACAATGTTCTTTATGACATAACAGATTACTATTATATAGATGGCAGCGGAAACGAAACAACTTCAAGCGCCAAAGCTTTCTTTCCTGTAGTTAAAACAGGTTCTGATTCAAGCGATGCAGAAGTCAGAGGTGCAGTTTGTGCCGGAACAGAAAAAGAATATTATGTATCTTCGTCTGCAAGCAGTGTTATCATAAAAGGCACAGATTCCGATAACAATTAAATACGAAATAGGGGGTTTTGGATATGAAAAAAGAATATACAAGCCCTAAGCTTAAAATTTTTAAAATCAGCTCGGAAGAAAATATAACAGATTTTGTCAGCGGAAATTATAACGTTTTAAATGTAAAATTACCAAATATTAACGAGGCATCAAATGTTATAAGCTATTAAGGAACCGCTCTTCCTTAATACGGTTTTCCTTTACATAATAATCATAGAAAAAGAGGCTATGAAAAAACCGGCGATTGATTTTTTTCACAGCCCTCTTTTTATGCTTTACATAATTTAATTTTTATAATTTATAAAGTTTTCGGCAGTAATCTCCGTTCCCAAAGGAACATCATTTACCCATGTGTGTTTATACATAAGAAGAGTATTTTCTCCGTTTCGTGTTTCCCATTTTACATTATCTATGGCAAGCTCAATGTTGCTGCTTGTTTTTCCCGTTTCGGAATTGTAAAGTTCATATGTATAGCTTACACAAACACAATAATTTCCCGGGGCTTCGTCTTTATCTCCGTAAACTCCGGCAGCAGCTACATCGTGTACCTTTACGTCATATACACGCTTGAAGGAAACCGCAGGTCTGTTCTGCCAAAATTCAAGCCCGAGGGCATTGTAAACAGGTGAATTTTCAACAGAGAACTTTGCCGCATATGAGCTGTCGTGATTGTTTACAGTTTCCACAAAAGCATAGCTGTAAAAAGGATTAACCAAATCATAGGCATATTTTTCCGTTTCCTCAAATACGCCTGCCATATCGTCAACCTCTTTGTCTGATGTAGGCGGACCGACTTCAGACAAATCTGTCTGCTGAGTTTCCGCCGTCAGTTCAGCCTCAGAACCCGTGTCACCGGCTGTCTGTGTATCGGTTTTGCCCTTCAGACTGTCTGCAAAGTTTATTGTTACAAAGGCTGCCGAGATAATCAAAACTATTACAACGGCAGTAACAAGATAAGGTACGGGGTTAAAGCCGTTTTCGTCTTTCTCTTTTTCCGCTCTGCTTATAACTTCACGCAAATCATTTCCGCAGCCGGGGCAAAAATTTTTATCATCGGAAACCTTTTTTCCGCATTTGGGACAAAACATATTTTTCACTCTTTCCTTAAGCAATTTCTTAGTTCAAACTTATTGATATTCCAAATATTTTGCAAAATCATCTTCCGTAACGGTTGTTCCCAAAGGAACATCATTTACCCATGTGTGTTTGTTCATATAAAGTGCAAATACCTCTTCGCTGATTTGCTCAATCGACACATTTGCTATGGCAAGCTCTGTTTTGCTTACGGTCTTCCCTGTTTCAGAATCATAAAGTTCAAAGGAATAACTTATACAAACGTCAAAGCCTGTATCACAGGTAGGGTTTTTCAGCCACATTACATTTGATATTTTATGTATCTGCACATTGTATATACGGTTAAATGACTTTGTCGGTCTTTCCTGCCAATATTCTTCACCAAGTGTATAGCGAACAGGCGAACCGGACAACGAAAGCTTATTAACATAAGAACTGTCATGATTGTTTGTAGTCTGAACCCACGCATAGCTGTAAAAAGGATTGATTAAATCGTATGCAAGATCCTCTACAAATAAATATCCCGAATATGAATCATCAAAACCGTAAACTTTGCTCGGCGGTTCGATTTCCGGCTCGGACACTACCGGAGGGATTTCTTCGTCCGGCGGCTGAATCTCCTGCTCCGCCTCCGTTACTGCCTCGGTTTCCGGCTCGGTAATTTCAATTTCTTCCGTATACATACTGCTGTTTCTTTGCTCGGCGGCTGTAGATGTATAACCTTCATCTTCCGGCTCACTCATAAGACTGACAGCCACAGCGGCAGCCGATATAATAAAAACTATTATAACAGCGGTAATAAGACAAGGAACGGGGTTAAAGCCGTTTTTACACTTGGCTTTTCCCTTTTTTACACCTTCTTCATCTTTCGTATTTCGAAGATCTCTTCCGCAGGACGGACAAAAATTTCTGTCATCATTTACTTTTTTCCCACAGTTGGGACAAAACATAATTTTTCACCCTTTCATAAACCGTCTTTTACTGTTAAAACAAAGACAGCTTTTTTTCTATAATTTTCTTAACGGACTCATCGATTCTTTCCTGACTTATTTCTCCGTTTTCCACAGCGTCTAAAACGGCATTATATGCCCTTTCAAAATCATCGTGCATAAGCAGCATATCCGCACCGGCATTTATTGCCCCTACGGCGATTTCTTCTGTAGTATAATTTTCAGTCAGCACCCCCATAGAAAGAGAATCCGTAATAACAATTCCCTCATATCCCAGTTCATTCTTTAAAATATCTTCAATAATAACAGACGATAAAGATGCAGGTGTACTGTCCCCCGTAACATTTGGCAGTGAAAAATGACCTGTCATTATAAAATCAACATCGTTTTTGATTCCCTGAATAAAGGGTATCAGCTCCGATTCCGCAAGCTCATCATAGTCTTTGACAGTATAAGCATAACCTTCGTGAGTATCGTCCGCTGTTGCTCCGTGACCTGGAAAATGTTTATAACAAGACAATATACCGTTATCATTAAGACCGTATGAAAATTCTTCCGCCATACCCGACACAACCTCAGGGTCGCTGCCGAAACTTCTGTCTTTTACAACAGTGTTTTCACTGTTTGTAAGGACATCGGCAACAGGGGCAAAATCCAAATTAAAGCCGTATTCTTTAAGATAAGCGCCTATTGTACTTCCGGCGTCATAAGCCTCAGTATAATCTCCCGTGCTTCCTATTTCCGCCATATCTTCTATTTCGGGAACGCTTATTCCTTCACTGTTTCCCAAACGGGCTACCGTTCCGCCTTCTTCATCAACACCCAAAAACAAAGGAACCTTACAAACCTCATCGGCATATTCTTTAACATTCGAAATCATTGTTTTGACTTGTTCCTCATCTTCAAAGTTTTGTGTAAAGTAAACTATTCCCCCTACCGGGTGGGTTTCAAGTGAGGCTTTTGTCTGCGCTCCTGCCGCCGTAACAACGCTTACGTTTGTAAGCGCCTCCGGTGTAATAAAGAAAAGCTGGTTTACCTTTTCTTCAAGAGTCATACTGTTTAATATTTCTTCTGCCTCATCAGCGTTTTCTTCCTTTTCCTCTTCGGGCTTTGCGGTTGTTTCCTCTGAGGTAAGCTCCTCCGAAGTTTCCTCCGACATTTCTTCCGTTGTTTCAGTCGGCGCCTCAGCGATAAGCGGCTCTGAATTATTTCCGCCCGAAATCAACACAGCCGCCGCTGCCACTATGCCAATAACAACTATCAATACCGCTGAGATTAAAACTATGTTTACACCTCTGCCTTTTTCTTTTCCTTTTTTAAAATGTGTTCCGCCCTTGGTTTTTCTCAATTAAAATCCCCCTAATCTGTCTAAAAATATACACTGCCGGCGGCTTACCTGCGACAGCGTTTTCCATAAATTGATATTATCATATTTTACTCCAAAAAGCAATAGATTTAGCAGAAATAAGACCGGCTTAAATTTTAATAACTGTATTGAATATTTTGCTGTTGTATGGTATTATTAAAATAAGGAGGACGGTATATGAATGAACGGTTATATGAGCAGGATCTGGAAAGAATAAAGGCTTTAAGGCTTTTTGATGATGACTTTCTTGCTTTGGTTTTTGAGGATAATATTGAGGGAACGGAGCTGCTCCTAAATATTATTTTCGACAGAGATGATATGAAGGTTTCCAAAGTTGTTAAGCAGAGAGAAATCAAGGGCGTGGAAGGTCATTCTGTCAGGCTTGACATTTTGGCGGAAGACAGCAGCCATAAAATATATGATATTGAAATTCAGCGTCAGGAAAGAGGAAATCTTCCCCTTAGATCAAGATATTACAGTAGTATGGTTGATACAACACTTCTTAAAAAGAATGAAGATTATAATCTGCTTGTGCCGACGTATATAATTTTCTTTACCGAGAAAGACATTTTCGGAGACGGCAGACCTCTCCGTCATTATGTCACAAAGGAAATAGAATGTAATGACTTGCTTGGCGATGAACGGCATATTATGTTCATAAACGGTGAAAATAAAGACGAAAAAACAGCATTGGGCAAACTGGTACACGATTTTAAATGTCATTCGGCAGATAATATGTATTATAAGGTATTGGCAAACCGTGTTCGCTATTTTAAAGAAGAAGGAGGCGTTCAAAATATGTGTAAAATTTTAGAAGATATGAGGACTGAAGTCGCAAAAGAAACTGCAAAAAGGGTTGCAAGGGAAACATCTATTCTTACGCTTATTGAGGCATATCGTGATATTGATATGAAAGAAAGCGAAATCGAAGAGAGGGTTATGAAAAAATTTAACCTTTCGAGGGAAGAGGCTAAGGAATATATGCTCGGCAAAAGTGCGTAATGTTGTTTTGGAAAATGTAAAGGCAAAATCTTCTTAAAAGGCATGAGTTTACAGTTAAGGTGAACTTATGCCTTTAATGCAGGCTGTTTCAAATGTTTATGTTTGCAGTATTCTGCGATTTTAAATGTCATTCGGCAGATAATATGTACTATAAAGTATTGGCAAACCGTGTTCGCTATTTTAAAGAAGAAGGAGGCGTTCAAAATATGTGTAAAATTTTAGAAGATATGAGAAATGAAGTCGCAAGGGAAACCGCAAAAAGAGTTGCAAGAGAAACCGCCATAACAACAACTATCGAAAACTTCCGTGAAATTGATATGGACGAAAACGAAATCGAAGAGAGGGTTATGAATAAATTTAATCTTTCTAGGGAAAAAACTAAAGAGTATATGCTCGGCAAAAGTGCGTAATGCTGTTTTAAAAAATATACAGGCATAATCT
>JAJQBF010000007.1 GCA_021203425.1 Clostridiales bacterium
ATTAGAACCCGACTTAATGTTTTTTTCAACCATAATTTTAATATATTTCCGATTATATAAAAGGGTTTTAATATCCTTATAAGACCTTTTTTTACAACTTTCAAAACAGCAGCAAAGACATTCATAACCGAAGAACTCAGAGTCAAATAATAACAGGTCATTCCTCCCATAAAACCCAAAACCATATACAGCCGAACCTCTCCGTAATTTATTCCCAAGAGAAAATAAAAAACGGCAGCGGAGGCAAAAACCCAGTATATAAAATCTGCGGCTGACCGCACAAGAGGCAGTCTTTCGAAAATTCCTTCGAATAATCTTATAAAGTCATAAAGAAAACCGAAACCGAAACCCAAAAGGCAGACAAAGGCAAATATAAGCCCCTGAGCCTTCATCGAAAGAATCACTTAAACAGGCTCTTAAAGAATGAGCCTTTAACCGCCTTGTCTTCATATGTAAGGCTTGTTATAAGTCCGTCAACAAGCAGGTCGCCCTTTTCAAGCTCTATCTTTGAAATATGGAGATTGTCGCCCCTTATAGCCAAAACCCCTTTTTCACACTCACACATTATTTCAAACTCGTCAAACCTTACAACGTCTAAAACTCCCATAACGGAAAGCCTTTCTCTGTTTTCAAGTCTTATAACATTTTTCAAAAGTCTGTTTTCCTCTGCCATTATATACCTCCCAAGTGTTTTATTGGTTTAAGTATATTTAAGACAGGCGGAAAATATTACAAGCTCTTACAGCCTTCTTAAAGACTTCTGTACATTCCCGAGGCATCGTCTTTTCTGACATTCTCGGCAACCTTTAAAACCTCAACCTTTGTGGTGTTGTTTCCGAAACGGATTTCTATAATATCCCCTTCGTTTACGTTAAGCCCTGCCTTGGCGGTTTTTCCGTTTACCAAAACTCTGCCGGCATCACAAGCCTCGTTTGCAACTGTTCTTCTTTTAATTATTCTGGATACCTTTAAAAATTTGTCTAACCTCATTACAACCCTCCGAATAAAGACAAAAGGGGCTACAAAGCATAGAGCCTTGTATCCCCGTAAATTTCAATTATCGTCCGTTTACAGCGTCCTTTAAAGCCTTTCCTGCGGCAAACTTAGGCGACTTTGATGCAGAAATCTGCATGGGTTCCTTTGTTTTGAGGTTTCTTCCCTCATGAGCCGCTCTTTCCTTTACGCTGAATGTACCGAAACCTACAAGTCTTACCTCTCCGCCGGCAACAAGCTCTGAAGTAACTATTTCTTCAAATGCCTTAACGGCTTTTTCAGAATCTTTTTTACTGAGTCCTGCTTTTTCGGCAATAGCCGCAACTAATTCTGTTTTGTTCATAGTTTAGTCCTCCTAACATTTTATTAAGGATAAGCCGAACCGGAAACCCGGCTTTTCCGAAGTTTGAATAATCATAGTTTTTAGGAAATACCGATTTAAATGAAATGAAAAATGATCTTCATATTGATTTTTCAGCCTTTCCTCAAGCGTCTGTTTTAAACGAGCCTAAAACTAGTTATATACTTTTCCGAGCTGTTTGTCAAGACAAATTCAGGATTTATTTTAAAAAGTCTTGATAATTTGGCGACCTCAAACAGAATATCGCCAATATCACAGCTAATATCATCTGTTTTATCATTTTCCGACATTTCGATTTTATCCAAAAGCTCTCTTATTTTATTTATGCTCTCGGTTTTATTAAGTTTCTCTGCCCCGAATTTTTCCGCTTTTCCCCCAATCTTTTCGGCTCTCATAAGAGCAGGCAGGGCTCTGGGTATATTCTCCAAAACCTCTTTGTTGCTTTTATAATGTTTTTCTTCCTTTTTTATTTCTTCCCAGCTTGTAAGAACCTCATCGGGAGTATCTGCCTGTGCCTTTCCGAAAACGTGAGGGTGTCTGTGAACCATTTTATGAGAAACACCTTTTACAACATCGTCAAAGCTGAAAAGCCCCTCTTTTTCCGCCAGTTTAGAGTGAAACACAACCTGTAAAAGAACGTCGCCCAGCTCCTCACAAAGCCCTTCGGCGCTTTTCTTGTCTATAGCGTCTATAACCTCATAGCTTTCTTCTATTAAATATCTCTTTAAGCTCTCGTGAGTCTGAACCCTGTCCCAAGGGCAGCCGTCTTCGGCTAAAAGTCTGTCCATTATTTTTAAAAATTCGTCCATATGTATCCCCCTATTTCCAGCAAAGTCTGTGAAGGGCGCCTGTTTTTTCAAGCCCCTTAAAATCGTTTTGTCTGAAAGTCTCATAAAGTATTATTGCCGCAGAATTTGAAAGATTTAACGACCTTTTGTCTTCATACATTGGAATTCTTATACACTGCTGTCTGTGTTCCACAAGAATTTCCTCGGGAATTCCGGCGCTCTCCTTGCCGAACATTATATATGTGTTTTCACTGTAGCTGACGTCTGCATAGGTTCTCTCTGCCTTTGTAGTGGCAAAATAAAGTTCAGCCCCCTTATTCTTCTCCGTAAACTCATCAAAACTGTCATAATACCTTACGTCAAGCTCGCTCCAATAGTCAAGACCGGCCCGTTTTAAAGCCTTGTCATCAGTAGAAAAACCCAAAGGTCTTATTAAATGAAGAACTGTGTTTGTGGCGACGCAGGTTCTGCCTATATTTCCCGTGTTCGCCGGAATCTCCGGTTCAAGAAGTACTATATTCATATATAAATCTCCTTATGTATAAACGGCGGAAAACCGCCGTCTGTCGTCTGAAATCAAACCCGCCGCAATAAAAGCAGACAAGTCCGGTTTCATAAAAATGTTACTCACTGTCGTTTCTGTTACAGTTTCTGTTTGAATTCTTGCTTGAATTCTTTTCAGAATTTCTCTCGGCATTAAGCTCGTTTGAAAATTCAAGACGATTGCTCTGCTGCTTATTGCTCTGGTTATTGCTGTTGCTGTTGTTTCTGTTCTGTTCTCTATTACTCTTCTTGTCCATTTTTTTACCTCCGTAAACAAATAGAAATAGTGGTGTACGGGCGCAGACCCAAGCTGTGCCCGTAAAGCAAAATTACGCTTTTGCTTTACAAACCATAGTCTGTCACGAAAATAAAATTTTATACGAAGAAATAATAAAAATTTATTTTTGAGGAATTTCAAGTGTAACCTTCCCCAGTTTTCCCCCTCTGAATTCATCAAGAAAAACAGACGCTGTTCTTAAAGCGTCAATTTCTCCGCCTTTTGTTAAAAAGCCCCTGTTTTTTCCGATATTTATAAAAATTTCATCGGGGCTTTCTTCCTCCGAAACTTTATATCTGTCTTCTAAACAGCCCGGGTATTCTTTAACAAGCTTATCGGTAAGTCTGACGGCAATTTCGTTTTTTTCCAAAATATCGTCATTTATTGCTCCCGTAAAAGCCAAATTAAGCCCTACAGCCTCATCGTCAAACTTAGGCCATAAAATACCCGGTGTGTCCAAAAGCTCCAAATCCTTCTTTATTTTAACCCACTGCTTACTTCTTGTAACCCCGGGCTTGTCTCCTGTTTTTGTCAGTGGCCTTCCCACAAGCTTGTTAATAAGGGTTGACTTTCCCACGTTGGGAATACCGGCGATCATAACTCTCGAAGGCACCAAAATCCGCCCTCTCGCCTTGAGTCTTTCTATTTTTTCTTTCATAAGCTCACGGCAGGCAGGATAAATCTCCTTTATGCCGTTTCCTGTCTTGCTGTCAGTACAAATTACTTTAAAACCCTCATCGGCAAAATAGCTTTTCCACATATCCGTTTTTTTGCTGTCTGCCAAATCTGCCTTATTGAGAATAATAATTCTCTTTTTATTTACCGCTAATTTGTCAATATCGGGGTTTTTGGAAGACAGGGGAATTCTTGCGTCTACAAGCTCCGCCACAATATCCACAAGGGCAATATTTTCTTCCATCATACGTCTTGTTTTAGTCATATGACCGGGGTACCACTGTATATCCGTAAAAACCTCCTCCTTTCCTTAGAAAAAAAGGACGCCGATGAATTCTGCGCCCTTTGATTTCTTAAGATTATTTTGAAGATCTCTTATTGATATTTTCCTTAACCTTAGCAGCTTTACCGATTCTCTGTCTTAAGTAGTTAAGCTTAGCTCTTCTTACAATACCATAGCGAACAACTTCAATACGGTCGATACGGGGAGAATGAACAGGCCATGTTTTTTCAACACCAACCCCGGAGGCAATTCTTCTGACAGTGAATGTTTCCTTTGCACCGCCGCCCTGTCTTTTAAGAACAGTACCTTCGAACATCTGGATTCTTTCTCTTGTTCCCTCAACAACCTTTGCGTATACTCTTACGGTATCGCCTACGTTAAATTCAGTAACGTTTTCCTTTAACTGAGCATCTTCGATTTCTTTAATAATAGTATAATTCATAGTTATACTCTCCTTTCACCATAGACATTCATAAAGACCTGATAAAATCATTAACAATTTTATTTTAAGCCCCCTTGGCTTACGTCTCAGCGGAATATCCGTAATAACCAAACACAAGCATTATACCACAGTAAAACCGCCACTGCAAGCATTTTTTTATTATTTTGCAAGTTTTTTCTGTGTATTAACAATATAAATTCCTATGCACACAAGTATAAGGGCACCTAAACTCAAAGGGTTTACAGCCTGATTTTTCTCCCCCAAAAGCAAAGCCGAGAGAATAACCCCGAAAACGGGATTGCTGAAACCTATAACAGCCACCTTTGACACAGGATTATACTTTAAGAGTATGCCCCAAAGTGAATATGAAAAGGCGGAAACAAAGGCAAGATAAAAAAGCATAAGAATACCGCTTTGATTTACGGCTGTTATTCTTCCGCCGAAAACAAGACCTGCTAAAATCATAATTAAACCGCCGGCGAAAAACTGCCAGCCGCTTAAGGTTACGGGGTTTTCTTCCGCCAAATAAATTTTTATAAGCCCGGAAGAAACAGCATAGGCCACAGTGGAAAGAAATATAAAGCCGTCTCCCAAAAAATTAACCCGGGATAATTCACCGCCGCCTATATTAACCGCAATAACCCCGAAAAAGCCCAAAAGACACCCCAAAACCTTTCTTACGGTCAGCTTTTCAAGCTTAAAAATAAGACAGGCGAAAGTAAGGGCAAGAAAAACATTTGAACCTTCTATAATAGATGCCTTTACACCGGAGGTATGGGCAAGACCTATGCAAAAGAATATATACTGGGCTACTGTTTGAAAAAAACACAGCTTAAAAACAAGCTTAACAGAGTTTTTTTGAGGAATCAAAACCCTTCTGTTCAAAGCACTTCCGAATATAACAGTCAAAACTCCCGCCAGCGTAAAACGGCAGCCGGCAAAAAGAATCTGACTTCCGCTGTCATTTCCGGCTATTTCAAAAAGCTCATAACCTATTTTTATACAGGGAAATGCACTCCCTCATAACAAACAGCATAAAAGCGCCAAAATCAAAACAACAAATGTATTTGTTAAAATTCTTTCTTTCATTTTACTGAACTCCAATCGTATAACTTTTTATAATACACCGGCACTGTTCAATATACCGGGCGGTTTTAAAACCGGAAATCGTCACTCAGCCCTGCCAAATAATCAAGAGAAACCGAGTAAAATTTTGCGATTTTTGCCGCAGTGCTTAACGATGGTTCCACTATACCGTTTTCATAGCGGGAAAGGGACCCTCTGTTTATTCCTAATTTTTCGGCAGCCTCAGGCAGCGTTAAACCTTTGCTTTCCCGTAGTTCTTTGATTTTCATTCCGAAATTGTCCATTTTGTCCGTCTCCTATATGTTTTAAAATTTGTTTCCCGATGCTTTTATAATATGGCAGTATGCAATGCATACGGGCATTTGATATTGTACCACATTTTCAAAAGAAGGTAAATACAAAATCCCGAAAATCTGCAGAAATAAAAACAGCGCCCGGCACTCTCAGTGCGTCTTTACGTAAAACCGTTTAATCCGTGTTTACATAAAACCGTTTAATCCGCCCCTTGACAACCAAAATAATTTACTATATAATTTAACCAATATTATGAAATTTCAAATATAAGAAAACGAGGGTTGATTTGCCGAACAAAAGTTAAACTTCCAAGTTTTACTGGGCTTATTAACCGTCGGTTCTATCTATAAGGAGATGTTGACTTTGGCTGAAACTAAAACTATTATTTTAACAAACGAAGGTAAATTAAAACTTGAAGAAGAACTTCAAAATCTTAAGGTTGTAAGACGTGCTGAAGTTGCCGTAAAAATCAAAGAGGCAAGAGCACAGGGCGACCTTTCCGAAAATGCCGAATATGATGCGGCGAAGGAAGAACAGGCCGAAATAGAGTCAAGAATTACCCAAATTCAAAATATGCTTAAAAAAGCGGAAATTATAAATGAAGACGCTTTCGACAATGGTATTGTAAATTTGGGAAACAAAGTTAAAATATATGACAACGAATTTGAGGAAGAAGATATATATACAATAGTAGGTTCGGCTGAGGCTGACCCTATGAAAGGCAAAATTTCAAACGAATCTCCTATAGGCAGAGCCTTGTTAGGCCACAAGCCGGGAGATGATGTTCCCGTAGAAACCCCCGACGGAACAATTATAATAAAATTACTTGAGATTTTATAAGGAGCTAACTAAAATGGCAGATAATGTAAACAAAGAAAAAACTGCTGAGGAGCTGAACGAGCTTCTCAAAATAAGACGAGAAAAACTGGCAACACTTCAGTCTATGGATAAAGATCCTTTCCATATTATTAAAGCAGAGGCAACCCACCACAGCAAGGAAATAAAAGATAATTTTGAAACCCTGGAAGGTCAGACTGTTTCCGTTGCCGGAAGACTTATGAGCAAAAGAGTTATGGGCAAGGCATCTTTTATAGATGTTCAAGACCGTGACGGTCATATCCAATGCTATATAACAAGAGATGACGTAGGCGGCGCCGAATTTTACAACACCATCTTTAAAAAGATGATAGATATAGGCGACATAGTAAGCGTAAAGGGCTTTGTTTTCAAAACAAAAATGGGTGAAATTTCAATCCATGCAAGCGAAATAGCTCTCCTTTCAAAAAGCCTTCAAATTCTCCCCGAAAAATATCACGGTCTTGCAAATAAAGACCTTCGCTATCGCCAGAGATATGTTGACCTTATTGTTAATCCCGATGTAAAACAAAGCTTTATAAAGCGTTCGAAAATCGTTACAACAATAAGAGAATATTTAGACAGTCAAGACTTTTTGGAGGTTGAAACACCTATTCTCCAGACAATCCCTGGGGGAGCAACAGCACGCCCCTTTATAACTCACCACAATACTCTCGACATAGATATGTACCTGAGAATAGCCCTTGAGCTGCCATTAAAGCGTCTTATCGTCGGCGGTCTTGAAGGGGTTTACGAAATAGGAAGGGTTTTCAGAAATGAGGGAATGGACGCAAACCACAATCCGGAATTCACCCTTCTTGAGCTTTATCAGGCTTATACCGACTATTACGGAATGATGGATATAACCGAAGGCATTATAAAAGAATGTTGTAAAAAAGTAGCCGGAATATACAAAATAACATATCAGGGCACAGAGCTTGACTTTGAAAAGCCTTTCGAAAGAATAACTATGATAGATGCTGTTAAAAAATATGCGGGTGTTGACTTTGACGAGGTAAAAACCCTCGAAGAGGCTCGTGCCCTTGCCGACAGCCGTCACATAGAATATGAGCCTCACCACTTGAAGGGTGACATATTAAACCTTTTCTTCGAAGAATATGTCGAAAAGAACCTTATTCAGCCCACTTTCCTTATGGACCACCCCATAGAAATTTCTCCCCTTACAAAGAAGAAATATGACAAGGAAGGCTATGTTGAACGTTTCGAACTCTTTATGGTAGGCAGAGAATTTGCCAATGCCTACTCCGAGCTCAACGATCCCATCGACCAAAGGGAGCGTTTCAAGCGCCAAGAGGAACTTCGTGGCTTAGGCGATGAAGAGGCCAACATGATAGACGAAGACTTCTTAACCGCCCTCGAATATGGTATGCCCCCTACCGGCGGCATGGGCATGGGCATCGACCGCCTTGTAATGCTCTTCACCGACGCGCCCACAATTCGTGACGTCCTCCTCTTCCCCACTATGAAACCCTTAGACAACTGAAACTTGAAAAAAGCCCTAAATAATCAAGTTTTTTAAAAAGCAAAATCAAAAAAATCGGTGATTTGACACCAATTTGACACCATTTTTTGAAAAAGGACTATCTATAGAGAATCTCAAAAACGCCTTTAAAGGCAAATAATAATTTGGAGATTCCACTACAACACAAATATCGGACACCTGAATAAGCCCAATTACTTATATTATGTAGGTAATTAGGCTTATTTTAGTGCCTGAAAAAAATATACGACAAAGGGGTGATATATATTAAAGATAAAGGTAAGGTTTACAGAGACGAGCTTGTCAGGCGAGTAGCTAAAAGGCTTAACAGGCGAAAATATGAAGTGTCAGAGGAAGAATATTATTCTGACAGAAAAAAGTATGACTTTAGGTACAGCCAAGAGAAGGTAAAAGATGTGTTGGAGGCTATACTTGACGAAACCACAGAATTATTAGGAAAAGGTAGAACAATACATCTGCAAAATTACATAGTGATTGAACCTAAGCAATGTGCCGAAAGAGATTCGTTTAACATAAACACTAACAGAATGAAGACCATCAAGCCGAGGTATAAGTTTACCATCAGATTCGGCAAATATATGCAGGCTGCCTGTGATAAGTTAACAAGCAGATTAAGAAAGCGAGGTAAAAACTATGAGCGATAGAATTAACCGCCGACTACCGGACATTTTCGAGAAAAAGTTGGTTATGGAGAGGTATTTGCTTAACGGTATGAAACAAGGTAAAACATATTCAGAAATGACAATATATGACCTTTGGTGCAAATTCTTTCCCGAAGATTACGAAATATCAAATTATGGTAAATTAGAAATGATAAAGGGAAACACACGCATTAAATTTACTATAAGCAACATAAGCCAAGAAGAATACGAAGAAATCTATGATAGGTTAGTCTATCTTTGGGAAACTTGGCGGAAATCCTACAGACGAATGAAAAGATATATAGCTGATAATAATTTAGGCTGCTGTACAAAGGCTATTAAAAATAAGCGAAAAAGGCAATTCAATAAGCTGACGAAAATATACAATGACCTGTACTTTTTCGTGAAAAGAGATAAGATTAAGGCTACACAGCCGCAGATTGCCACATATACCGTTTATGACAGGTACAGGACGATTAAGAACAAAAGCTATGATTATTTAATGGCTTATGCCAAAAAGTTAGAATCAAAAGAATAATTACAGAGGAATTATAAACCTCTACGATAGAAAAATAAAATGCAATACTAAAAGAATTTAGGGCGATTGAATTTATGG
>JAJQBF010000181.1 GCA_021203425.1 Clostridiales bacterium
AGTTTACAGGTAAATCCACGAAACTACAATAGGGAGGTCACTTCATATTATCGCGCAAAAGTAGGGCTGTACCTCTGCACAGCCCCAAAATTTCATAAAAATTAGGATATTGTCAGGTCTAATGAGCTTATAGCCGTTCCTGCCGCAATAATGATGGCACCACCGATTATTTGCCAAATCGCAGATTGAATCCCAGGTCCGTTATGGTCTTTCAGCGACATACCGAGGTTAACTAAGCCCCAAACGGCATAAAGGCCGCCGCCTGTCTGTGCGGCTTTAGAAAGCAAATTTTTTGCTGTGGTCAATGCTTCTGTGCCTGATGCGGCAAACACAGTTGATGTCATTAAAAATGAAGTAAATATCATAACCGCAAAAATAAAATATGCTATTCTGCTCTTAGTTGTTTTGTTGCAAATTTTTGTCAATAACTTCCCTCCTTCAAATAAAAAAAGGCTGCCCCTTAAAATCGTCTTTCACAGGGAACAGCCCAAGTTATATGGTTACTTTTTTATCTGTCTTTTCCTTATTATATAAGTAGAATTAAGCAACTCCGTCCAATGGAATCACCGCCTTTCAAAAATAGAGTATTTATATAAAAATGCTGCCCAAATTGAGTAGTATATACTTCGATTTAAGCAGCATTGGATTTTGGAAACTAAGTTTCCTTATATAGTTTTATAAGTTTTTGCTTAGTTTGTATAAATGTAACTTATGTTTATTTTATATAATTGTAGATTATAACAGCCATTTCGGCTCTTGTGATGTTGTCAACGGGTCTTAATTCGTTTTCATCACCAACAACAGCACCGATAGAAACGAGGTAAGCCGTGTAAGGCTTTGCCCACTCACTGACTGCCGAACCGTCTGTAAAGCTGTCAAGAGCAGTTAAGTCAACGGCATTGAAATCATAATCAGCTCCTGCAAACATTTTTGCCATAATTACAAACATTTCCTGTCTTGAAATGGTCTGTTCGGGCTTGAAAGTGCTGTCACCGTATCCTATGAAAATGTCAGCAGCGGTACAGTTGGAAATTGCCTGTGAATAGTAGCTGTTACTGTCAACATCATCAAATGTTACATTTCCGTCCTCAAGATTGAGAAGTCTGTTAAGGACTACCGCAAAATCCCCATGCTTAGTTGAAAGGTCGGGACTGTAAAGGCTGTCTGTAACACCGTTTACAATGCCGAGGTTATGCAGATGTTCAATATATTTTTCTGCCAAGTGACCTATTACATCAGTAAAGCTGTTTGAGCCATTGCCATTGTTATCACTGTTTTCGCTGTCGGCATTTTCACCGTTGTCGCTGTCATTTGTACCGTCTGTATCGCCGTTACCGTCGGAATCATCGGTTTCTGTAGTAGCTTCGGTTGTGGTTTCAGTTGTTGTGTGGCTTGATGAACCACTGCCGCCACCGCCGCTTGACTTCTTTGTAGTTGTTTCTGTATCTTCCGTAGTAGCTTCGGTTGTGGACTCTGTTGTTGTTTCGTTTACAATGATAGGTACTTCAACCTCAACACCGTCAGCAATAACAGTTACGCTGTCATCGTCGGGAGTAAGAGGTGTATCATCAAATGTAACATCTTCGCCGGGAATAATTTCTGTTGAACCGTCGTTGTACTCAATTTCAACTTCCATACCGGAGGGGTCAAAACTCTCACCCTCGTCATACTCGGTCTTGTCGGGAGGAGTAATTACTGTCGCACTTACTGCCTTCTTTTCAATAACGGTAATCGGCACATTGATTTTTTCGGTATCATTTTTGTATTCATAATAAATTACTCCGTAAATATCGCCAACAGAAAGAGGTGTATCATCAATATATACATCATCTTCATTTATGTATGAGGTTGAACCGTCATTCCAATAAAGCATAGTTAAAATGCCTGCCGGGTCAAATATTTCACCCTCAACATAGTTGACTTTATTCGGAAGATTTACAATAACTACACCCTCAGAATTTCCGTAGTTATACTCTGTTGTAGCTTCTGTGGTGCTATCGGAATTGCCGGTTTCTGTAGTTAATTCTGTACTTCCGTCAAAATTGCTTCCAGTGGTTGTTTCCGTACTTCCATCAGAACCGTTTTCTTTTGTTGTAGTTTCATCATCGCCGGAATTACCCTTAGTAGTTGTTTCCGAACAGCTGTTTGTGGTTGTTTCGGAACTTTCGTCAGATCCATTTTCTGTAGTTGCTTCTGAGGTACTTTCTGTTGTGTCAAATCCGATTCGTTTTTCAACAATGGTAATTTCCACCTCTGCCGTAAAGCCTTCATACTCTATTTTTATTGATGTATCACCAATTTCAAGAGCGTCAAGGGGATAAGTATAATCTGTAATTTCTTCCTCTGTTCCGTCAAGGTAAACTGCTTTTACCGTCATTCCTGCCGGGTCGAAAGATTGTCCCTCAACGTAAGAGGTTTTGTCAGGCTGAGAAGCAATATAAATGTAGTCAATGGTTGTTGCTTTCTTAAAGTGTGTTAAAATCCATACAACGTCAAGCATATTGATTTCGCCGTCATCGTTTGCATCGGCATTGGCTTCATAAACTACATCAAGCGACCACATATTAAGAATGGCTTTTCTTACAAGGTTTAAATCGTTTTCCGAAACTTCACCGTCACCGTCAATGTCAGCTTCAACAGCTGCTGCTTCGCTAAGTGTAGAATTGCCGGAAATATGATTGTTGATAAGGGTAACGTCTTTATCGGTAAGCTGTCCGTCACCGTCAACATCACCTGTATGAACTGCATAATCGGCAAAGTCAGCTGTATCTGCAAGATAACGCATAAGAATTAACGCATCTTCTCGTGAAACACTTCCGTCACGATTAACATCGCCGTTTCTTTCCGAAATGTATGAAAGAATATCATCAACTGAAAGAGTAATTTCTGCTTCGGCTGTGAATCCGTCATGAGATATTGTTACATAGGTATCACCTTCTTCAAGAGGATCTGTCGGATAAGTGTAGTCAGTAATGACTTCTGTAGAACCGTCATTATATTCGGCGGTAACTTCCATACCATCTGGATTAAATACATCTCCCTCGGTATAGTCAGTTTTGTCGGGGTTCTTGGTGATTGTAATGCCTGTTACAACTTTTTCGATAACGGATATAGCCTGTTTGGCTGTTGCTCCGTCCTTGCTTATGGTTATAATTGAATCTTCAAGAGTAAGACTGCCGTTAGGCTCATAATCATAGGTTTCAAGAATTGATTCCGAACCGTCATCATAATAAGCCTTAACCATCATTCCCGTAATATCAAACTGCTGTCCCTCTACATATTCAACGGTAACCGGGGGAGTTATAATTTCTATTGCAACAATAGACTTGCTGTTTACGGTTATGTCAACTGTAGCGAACAAGTTTTCGTATGTTACATATACTTTTTCCATTCCTACAGAAAGGAGAAAATCATCAACATTGTAATCTGTGATTTCTTCCGCTGAACCGTCATTGAAATATGCCGTAACAGTCATTCCCGACGGGTCAAAAGTATCATTTTCGGTGTACTCGGTCTTGTCGGGAAGTGTGGTTATTTCAATATTTGTTATAACTCTTTCTGAAACAACAATTTTAACAGTGTCTATAAAACCATCTTTAATAACAGTGATTTCATCGGTATTCGCTGAAACAGTTTCGGGGGTAAAGCTGTAATCGCTTATTTCAGCCGATGTACCGTCATTAAAATAAGCTAACACTGTCATACCGTCGGGATTAAAATTTTGACCTACAACGTAATCGATTTTGTCGGGAGCAGTAACTACCTGAATACCTGTGATTTTCTTTGTGATAACGGAAATTTTAACCTCTGCGGAGATACCGCCGACTGTAATTTCAACCGAAGTGTCTTCTGTTGTTAAAGGATCCGTAGGATAGGAGATAGAATCATTATCATAGGTCATGATTTCTTCTTCGCCGTCATTGTAAGTTACCTTAATAACTATGCCTTCGGGATTAAATGTTTCGCCTTCAACATAACTGTCCTTTGTAGGCTGAGAAATTATTTCAATGTCTGTTACTTCTTTGGCAACAACATTTACATTTACAATGTCATAATAGCCGCCGTAAGTAACATAAACTTTTGTCTGACCCAAAATCAATGCTTCTGTATCGATTTCATAATCGGAAATTTCTTCCGCAGAACCGTCAGAAAAATAACCTGTGACTACCATACCGTCAACATTAAATGATTGACCGACAACATAACTTACTGTGTTGGGCTGTGTTGTTACGGCAATATCAGTGAGAACCTTTTCGGAAACAGTTACGGGAACTGTTGTGAAGAGACTGCCGTATGTAATATATACACAATCTGTATCTAATGAAAGAACAGGGTTAATTATTGAATAATCGCTGATTTCTTCCGTTGTTCCGTCATTGTATGTGATACTGATAATCATTCCTGCGGAGTCAAAGGTCTGTCCGGCAAAATAAGAAGATTTATCGGGCTGCTTTGTAACGTCAAGTGAAACAATGGCTTTTTCGCTTACAACTATTGATGCTGCATCAGAATATCCGTCCTTGCTTATGATAATTTCTGTTGTTCCCGAAGTGATTGTTTCGGGACTAACCGTATAATCTGTGATGATAGCTGTGGCACCGTCATTATACGTCGTTTCAACAACCATTCCGCTGCTGTCAAAACTTTGTCCTGCAATGTAGGAAACCTTGTCGGGATATTCTATTACGGAAATGCTTGTAATAGTTTTGTCGATTACACGAATCGGAACTATATCGGAAGCACTTCCGGCTGTTATTGTTACATAAAAATCCGATGTTGTAAGAGGGTCGGTTGAATATGAATATTCATTTGCAGCAAGATATGAGGTTGAACCGTCATTATATGTTGCCAAAACAATCATACCCGAATCGTCGAAAACCTCACCATCAACGTATGTAACCTTGTCGGGATATGTTTCAATTTCAATGCTTGTGATTTCTTTAGCAACTACCGAAACGGGAATTGTAACAAAGTAATTGCCGTATGTCACCATAACCGATGTATCACTTGTGCTGAGTGAAACAGGGTTGTAGCTGTAGTTTGTGATTTCTTCTGTTGTGCCGTCATTATATTCGGCTGTAATAATTAAACCATCTGTGCTGAAATTTTCTCCGGCAACATAGCTTATTTTGCTCGGCTGTGATGTTACAGTGATTCCTGTGAGAACCTTGTCCGTAACCGTTACAGCTGCAGTAGCATACAAGCCGTCATAGGTAACATATACAAGCGTTGTACCTGTTGAAAGTGTGCTGTTTGATACGGAATAATCTGTTATCTCAGCAGAAGAACCGTCATTGTAGTAACCCATAACAACCATTCCGCTGCTGTCGAAGCTCTCGCCTGCAACATATGAAATTTTTGTTGGTGCTTTTGTAACAGCTATACTATTTAAAACCACATCGGAAACGAAAATTTTTATCGTATCGGAGTAACCGTCTTTGCTGATTGTTACTTCCGTTGTTCCCGATGTAATTGTTGTAGGACTTACGCTATAATCCGTAATAACGGCTGTTGAACCGTCATTGTAGCTTGCGGTCACAATCATTCCTGCACTATCAAAGGACTGTCCCGCAACATATGAAATTTTGTCGGGGTACTCTGTTACGGCGATGTCTGTTATTTCCTTAGACACAACCGTTATGCCGACAGAAGCTGAAACATCTCCTGCGTAAATAGTTACTGAATTATCCGATGTTGCAAGGGCTGATGTTGAGTAGGTGTATTCGCTTGATGTAAGGTAGGAAGTTGAGCCATCGTTATATGTGGCTTCAACAATCATTCCGCTTGGGTCGAATACCTCGCCCTCAACGTATTCGGTCTTACTCGGTTTTTCAACAATGCTGATAGATTCAATTTCCTTTGCAGCTACCGAAACAGAAACAGAAGCAAAGTAATTGCCGTATGTTACAAGAACATTTGTATCATTGACACTGAGTGTTGAAGGACTGATTGAATAGCCCGTTACCTCGGCAGTTGAGCCGTCGCTGTAAACTGCATTTACAATCATTCCCGAACTGTCGAACGTCTGCCCGGCAACATAACTTGTTTTGTCCGGCAGAGTTGCTATCTCAATACCTGTTATCGTTTTATCCGAGACAGTTACGGAGGTAGTAGTATACAGGCCATCGTAAGTGATGTAAACAAGCATTGTACCGCTTGTAAGCGTGCTGTTTGATATGGAGTAATCTGTTATTTCAGCAGATGAACCGTCATTGAAATAGCCTGTTACAACCATTCCGTCTGAAATAAATGGTTCTCCTGCATAATAGCTTGTTTTCGTCGGGGGAGTAGTTACGGCAATGCTCTTTAAAGCAACGTCCGAAACTGAAATTTTAACCATATCCGAATAACCGTCTTTTGAAATTGTTACTTCCGTTGTGCCGGATGTAATTGTTTCGGGACTTACGCTGTAATCGGAAATAATCGCAGTAGAGCCGTCATTATAGGCTGCTTCAACAATCATTCCCGTCGAATCAAAACTCTGTCCTGCATAGTAACTTACCTTGTTGGGGTATTCTGTTACGGCAATGCCTGTAATTTCTTTATCTACTACACGAATAGGAACAATGTCCGAAACATTGCCTGCATATACCGTTACATATAAATCCAAAAGCGTAAGAGGATCTGTTGAATAGGTGTATTCATTTGATGCAAGGTAAGAAGTTGAGCCATCGTTATATGTTGCCAAAACTACTATACCACTGTCATCAAAGGTTTCACCTTCAACGTAAGTCACCTTGTCGGGATATGTTTCAATTTCAATGCCTGTGATTTCCTTTGCTGCAACGCTGATGGGAACTGTGGCAAAATAATTTCCATAGGTAATCAAAACACTTGTGTCGCCTGTGTTAAGTATGACAGGGCTATAATTATAATTCGTGATTTCTTCATATGAACCGTCGGAATAGTCGAGGTTTATTACCATACCGCTTATGTCAAAGGCTTCTCCGGCAATGTAGCTTGTTTTGCTCGGCTGCTCGGAAACTTCAATGCCTGTGACTGTTTTTTCCGTAACTGTAACGGAAACTGTGGTATATAACCCCTCGTAGGTTATATAAACAGTATCTGTTCCGGCTGTCATTGTAGGATTTGTGATTGTATAATCGGTTATTGTTTCATATGAATCATCGTTATAATATGCCGTAACCGTCATACCCGAAGAATTGAAAGTTTCTCCTGCAATGTAGCTTATTACACTGGGCTGAGATGTTACCGCAATTTTTGAAAGTGATTTTTCGGAAACAGTTATTTTTACTACGTCCGAGAATCCGTCTTTTGAAACCGTAACTTCTGTATCGCCCGATGTTAAAACTGTGGGGCTTACAGTATAATCCGAAATGACCGCTGTTGAACCGTCATTATATGTTGCCTGCACAATCATTCCCGTACTGTCAAAGCTCTGTCCGTCATAGTAGGAAACCTTGTCGGGATACTGGGTTACGGATATTGAAGAAATTTCCTTTTCTATAACCGTAATCGGAGTTGTTGCCGTACAGTTTGCCGCACTTATCTCAAAATCAATATTTCCGAGAGTAGTGAGTGCTTCGGTTGAATATGAATACTCACTTGAAGCAAGGTCGACAGTTGTATTATCGGAGTAGGTAGCAGTAACCACCATGCCCGAAGCATTGAAAACCTCGCCTTGAACATACTCTGTTTTAGTGGGAGGTGTTGTTACCTCAATTTTTGTGATTTCCTTAGCCGACACACTGACGGGAATTGTGGTATAGTAATTTCCATATGTAATTATAACACTTGTGTCGCTTTCTGACAATGTTGTGGGACTGTAATTATAATCGAAAATTTCAACAGTAGAACCGTTTGAATAAACCGCTTCAATCACCATACCGGACTTATCGAAGTTTTCGCCTGCAACGTATGTTGTTTTCGTAGGGGAAGAAGAAACTGTTATACCTGTCATTGTTACAACTTGCGCTTCTTCTACATTTACTGTTACAGTATCATAAAAACTGCCGTAGGTAATGTAAACAGAAACCGAACCTGTGCCGTTAATGCTGCTGTAAGAATAATCTGTAATTTCTTCCTCGGAACCGTCTGCATAAATAGCTGTGACTGTCATACCTGACGGGTCAAAGCTGTCGCCCTCTGTATAGCTTGTCTTATCGGGCTGTTCTGTTACCTCAATGCCGGTTATTGAATTTTCAACAATTGTAATGGGGATAAGTGTTGAGCAGCCGTCATAAGATGCAGAAATATGTACAGCTGTTGAACCGTCTTTATATACATAATAAACTATACTGCCATTTACAGTATCAGCTGCACCGCCCATAAGAGCAAAGCTTGCCGCCGAATTTGCTATAACAGCAGATGTTCCGTCATTATAAGTTACTGTAAGTTCTAAACCGTCATCATCAAGTCTTGTTTCAAGTTCATCTGACGTATATGATTCATTTGTATAAAAATTTAAATTTGAAGGTATGCTTGTAACGACTACGCTTACAGCTGTTTTTTCTTCAACATTAAATGTAGCTGTATCATCTATTTTTCCTGCATAGCTTACAGTAATGTACTCGCCGTCAAGGTAATCGGTAAAATAACTGCTGCCGCCACTGTAGGTGTATGTAAGCAAGTCATTGTCAATTTTGGCAGTAGTGCCGTCGGTATAGGTGGCTGTAATCACCATTCCCGAATCGTCAAATGACTGACCGACAATGTAAGCTGTCTTTGTTGGCTGTGTTGTTACTGCAATACTGCTTACTTCCTTTTCGGAAACAGTGATAGGAACAGTGGTATAACAATTTTTATACGTTACATACACTTCTGTTTGTCCTGCTGTTAATGGTGTTGTATCTACATCGTAATCGGTTATGGTAATTGTTTCACCATCTGTATAAGTGAGTTTTATAACCATTCCCGATGAATTAAAGGTTTCGCCTTCAATATACGAGGTTTTAGACGGTGAAGAAGAAACCGAAATACTTCTTATGTCATAAAAGGGAAAATACGAGTACAGACCTCCGTTTGTATATTTTAAAAGGGAATTGGCATTGTCATACCCAAGCAAGTTATAATATTCAAGCCCTGCCATACGCATAATCAAGCCTATATACTCTGAACTTGATGAAACAGAAAAACTGCTATAGTTGTAATTTGCTCTGGCAATACCTTCATAATAACTGTTCCAAACAGATTTTCCGTCTTTGGTATTGCCGATGTACGGATATTGTCTGTAAATAGAATAACTATATCCAAAGTCGCTGTATAAATATGAATTTTCCAGCTCAGTTAAAGATATTTCTTTTTCCTCGTCAGACCAAGTTGCCGTAAGACTGGGCATATAGCAGCTGCTTACAGGAACATTTGTATATGATATTGTAAAATCGTTTAAAATATCATCCATATAGTATGTATTG
>JAJQBF010000272.1 GCA_021203425.1 Clostridiales bacterium
TGATTGGTTGCGGATTAATTAACAGTTTGATACTGTAATATTACATAACAGTTCCGCCGTGGTTTTTCGGCAGAAACTTCTGTGTAAACTCGTTTACTAAAGAAGTCTCTGTCAAAAAACACGAGCGGAACGCCAAATAACGAGCAAAGAGAACCCGAAAGATTTTGGTTAAATATATGGTTAAAAAATAAACATATTGAAAAGTTTTATTACAGCCCTCCGGATATTGTGATTTTATCGGCAATAAGTGAAGGGGAGCCTGTTCCGCTTAATGAAAACTTCAAATCATCGGCGATTTTTGTTATATTTTTAAGCAGGTCATAGAAATTTCCGGCGCAGGTTATTTGGTCAACAGGTCTTATAATTTCGCCGTTTTCAACTAAAAAGCCTTCGGATAAAAGTGAAAAATCACCGGATACGGGGTTTGCTCCGGCGTGAAGACCGCTGACAGAGGTTATTATAATACCCTTGTCCAGCTCTTTTACAAGACCGTCATAGGAGATATCGCCGCTTTTAATGTAAAAATTAGTTGCAAAGGTTTGAACGGAGCCTTTATAGGAGGACTTAAAGCCGTTGCCTGTGGAAATTTTTCCGGCTTTTTTTGCTGATTTCATATTGTAGAGAAGTGTTTTAAGGGTTCCCCTTTCAATGACTGTTTTGTTATAAGAGGCTGTGCCTTCGCTGTCAAAGCCTGTTGAAGAATAGCCGTCTTTAAGAAGAGGTTCGTCTGCTATTGTTACACAGTCTGCGGCGATTTTTTCTCCCTCCTTATCCCTTAAGAGAGAAAAGCCCTTTTGTGCCAGCTCTGCATAAAAGTTTTGCTGAAATGTTTTGAGAATATCGGAAAAGGCTTCGTTTTTGAAAATTACCTTTCCGGTATATCCCTTTGTGGATTCAGCGGAGAGGGCGGTTACAGCCTCATCACAGGCTTTTTTTACAAGCTTTTCTTTGTCGATGGCTGCGAGGTCGGTTCCGGCCAAAATTTCACTGCCTGTTTTCTTTCTGCCATTTTCTTCGGCAATTACATTGATATAGGCAAAAATACTGTTTCTTTTTTGTGAAAGATTCATTTCTTTTGAGTTTGCTATAAGAACTTCGCTTTCAGATGAGCCTACAGTACAGCTTGTGACCTGTTTGATTTTGGGTGAATAAGCATAAGCCGCCTTTTCAAGCTCCATTGCAATTTCGATTTTTTGTTTGTCACTTACAAGGGCAAGGTTTGGGTTATAAAGTCCTTCAACATCAGGATAGGTTTTGCAGCCTTCAAAAATTTCCGCTGTTTCTTCGGGATTCATTATTTCCGCATTTGCCTTAGCCTCTCTTATTATAAAATCGGCAGCATAGGGGCTTAAATCTTCCGAATAGGCATAGCCTGTCTTTCCGGCTGATATACCTCGAAAGCCTACGCCTGCGGCTATATTTTTTCTGTATTTTTCTATATTTCCCTTAAAAACCGTTACTGAAAAGCTGTCTGCCTTTTCGCTGTATACCTCATAATCTTCAAAGCCGGCTGCTGCAGCTTTTTTAAAAAGCAAATCTTTAAATTCTGTTATAGTCATTTATGCCTTACCTCCTACCGTCATTTTTGAAACCTTAATCATAGGCTGACCTACAGTTATGGGGATTGAGCCTGAAGAGGCACCGCACATTCCGCAGGCAAGCTTTGCATCAGGCGAAACCATTTCAATATCCCTTATAATTTCATTTCCACGACCTATAAGGGTAGCCCCTCTGATAGGCTCGGCAATTTTTCCGTTTCTGATTATATATGCCTCGTTTACGGCAAAGTTAAATTCAGCTGTTGCCGTATTTACAGAGCCGCCGCCCATATTTTTACAGTAAATTCCGTAATCAACGGAAGAAATTATATCCTCTCGGCTGTCATTTCCTCCGGCGATATATGTGTTTGTCATTCTGGGGACGGGAATAAGCTTGTAAGATTCACGGCGGCAGGCGCCTGTTGAGGGGAGACCTATCTTTTTGCCGTAGAAATTATCACACATATAATTTTTAAGTATTCCGTTTTCAATGAGGATATTTTTTGTGGTTTCCGTGCCTTCATCATCAATGTTTAATGAACCCCAGCTGTTCGGTATGGTTCCGTCATCTATAGCCGTTACTTTTTCACTTGCGATTTTTTGACCCAGTTTTCCGGCAAACACAGATGAATTTTTTGCTATGGCAATGGCCTCGAGACCGTGACCGCAGGCCTCATGGAAAAGTACACCGCCGAAACCGTTGTCAGTAACAACGGGGAAATTTCCGCTTGGGGCAGGACCGGCTAAAAGCATTTTTACAGCTGTTTCGGAGGCTTTCCGAGCCAGACCCTCATAGTCGTAATTTTCAACAAATTCAAAACCGGCGGAGGCACCGGGACCGAAATAGCCCGTTTGTTTTTCTCCTTTATCCGTTGCTGTTGAATTTACGGTGATTCTTGTGCGTACTCTCTTGTCCTCTGTAAAAAGACCTTCCGAATTAAAAATAAGAATTTCCTGTTCAACGGCTGAAAGAGAAGTTGTAACCTCAGTTATAAGGGACGAATATGTTTTTGCGGCATCATTGACCGACTTCAGCCTGTCAAAAATAATCGATTTGGAAACACCGAAAGGCAGGGTTAAAATTTTACTGCGGTTTTCGTGCTTTTTTTCGGAAAAATCTTTTATATGGGATTTTTCGCCGAATGTAACGGCGGCGGCTGTATCCTCAGCAAGTCTGAGAAGGCTTTCGGGGCTTAAATCATTAGTAAACGCATAAATTACTTTTTCACCGTTTATAACTCTTAAGCCCAGACCCATATCGATTCCTGAGTTTACGGAACGGGTTTTGCCGTTTAAAACAGACATAGATGTGTTTTTTCTTCTTTCGGCAAAAATTTCAGTAAAATCGGCGCCGGCTTTAAGCGAGGCGGCTAAAATTTGTTCTGCTGTTTTTTTGTCAATCATTGTTTAACCTCCTTATGAATCTGTGTTGAATCTTGTATTTATTAGTATTATTTCTTTGCTTTTCAAGTTAGTCTTGGCTAATATTCCGACAAATCGAAAATAATACTTGAAATAACTTCGCTTTTGTAGTACAATAATTTCAAGGTAAGAAATTATTTTTATAAAGTTAAATTTTACGGAGGTGCTGATTATGGCATATGTAATTTCAGATGATTGTATTATGTGCGGTGCTTGCGCAGACGGATGTCCCGCAGGTTGTATTTCAGAAGGCGACGGCAAGTATGTAATCGACGCAGACGCTTGTCTTGACTGCGGTGCTTGTGCCGGTGCTTGTCCTGTTGGTGCTCCCAGCCAGGCTTAATTTCTTTACACAGCATAATAAATTTTTATGAGAATTTAAGGGACGTTTGGAACGTCCCTTTTTACTTTCTTTAATTAGAGGAGATGTTTTTAATGTGCCCCTCTTTATTTTTTAATTAAGCCCCTTTGCTGCTTATTTGGGGATATTCGTCCTTTTCCAGATTTTCAAAACGTGTAAACATTCCAAGCCATTTAAGAAAAATCGAACCGACGGAGCCGTTTCTGTGCTTAGCGATTATAACCTCCGCCTTGCCCTTTACTTCTATATTTTCAGGCTCATAATATTCCTGTCTGAAAAGAAAACATACAATGTCGGCGTCCTGCTCGATTGCGCCGGAATCTCTTAAGTCGCTGAGCATAGGGCGCTTATCCTTTCTGCTTTCGTTTGCTCTGCTCAGCTGTGAAAGAGCAATAAGCGGAACGTCGAGTTCTTTGGCTATCTGCTTAAGTGACTTTGAAATCATAGCAACCTCGGCTTGGGTAGAGTCGTTTCTGCGAACGTTCTGACCCATTGACATAAGCTGAAGATAATCTATAACAATAAGCCCTAAGCCCTGTTCAAGCTTTAATTTACGGCATTTCGCACGGATTTCCATAGGGGTTATAGATGTGTCATCTATGTATATGGGAGCCTGTGAAATTTCTCCCACAGCGTCTAAAACCTTCATCCAGTCATCGTTTTCGAGCTTTCCGGTTTTAAGCCTGTTAGCGTCAACCCTTGCCTCGCTGCTTATAAAACGGTTTACAAGCTGACCTGCTGACATTTCAAGGCTGAAAATTGCCGTAGGGATATTCTTTTTAACTGATACATACTGGGCTATGTTAAGGGCAAAGGCTGTTTTGCCCATTGAGGGTCTTGCGGCGATAAGAATAAGGTCGGAGTTTTGAAGACCGGCTGTTATATAGTCAAAATCCAAATATCCTGTGGGAATTCCCGTTATACGGGAGTTTTTTTTGCCTGCCTCTTCTATGGTGGAAATTGACTCACTTATAAGCTCTCTTATGGGTATAAAGTCTTCGCTTCGGCGGTCGGTTACTATGTCGAAAATACGCTTTTCGGCATTCTGCATAATGTTGTCTACATTGTCTCTGCCTTCATAACACTCTTCGGAGATTTCCGCCGATGCTTTAATCAGCCGCCTTAAAAGGGCTTTGTCAGAGACGATTTCACAATATTTTTTACAGTTTACGCTTGTGCCCACAATATCGTTTAAGGTTATAAGATATTCAACTCCGCCGACCTGTTCCAAAAGACCTTTTTCTTCAAGACGGTTTTTAACCGTTATAATATCAACGGTTTCACCGGCATTGAAAAGCTCTTGAATTGCGGCAAAAACTGCCTGATGGTCGGGGCGGTAAAAATCTGATGAGCGCAGTGTATCTACAGCGGCTCTTATACCGTCTATATCGAAAAACGTACAGCCCAAAACAGCCTGTTCCGCATTAATGTCATTAGGGGGTATTCTTTTTATAACTATATTGGAATTTTCCTCTGCCATTTAAATTACTTCCTTAGTTTATGTTGAGCTTAAGTTTTGCGCTTACCTTTGTGTGGAGCTTAACGGTTACCGAATTTTCTCCAACATTTTTTATAGGCTCGGAAATGACAATTTTACGTTTGTCGACTTCGATTCCCGTTTGCTCTTTTAAAGCCTGGGCGATTTCCTTGCCTGTTACGGAACCGAAGATTTTTCCGCTTACTCCGGATTTAACGCTTATATTTACGGTTGAAGATTCGATTTTTTTGCCGATTTCTCTTGCCTCCTGATATTCAGCCTCAAGTTTTGCCTCGGCGGCTTTGTTTTTTCTGTCAAGGGCTGTCATATTTGCCTTGTTTGCCTCAACGGCAAGCTTTCTCGGGAAAAGATGATTTTTTGCATATCCGTCACTGGCATTTATAACCTGACCCCTTTTTCCTACATTTTTTACGTCTTCAAGTAATATAACTTTCACTGTTTATTCCTCCTTAATGTCTATAGAGTTTAATATATTTATAAGTGAGTTTTTTGCGTCTTCAAGGCTTGTGTTGTAAATTTGGCAGGCTGCCGTCTCAAAGCTGCCGCCGCCCCCCATTTTTTCTACAATAAGGGAAACATTTATTTTTTCCATACTCCGCATACTTATATTTATAAAATCCTTTGATTTTGCAAGCACAAATGAGGCTTCGATATCGTCTATCTTAAGCAGCTCGTCTGCTGTTGTGGCGGTTGTCAAAACAGGGTTCTCACAGCCGTCTTCACAATAAGCAACGGCAAGAACATTTCTTATAATTTCACTTGTGGTAAGGGCTTTTACTCTGTCAAAATAGCTTTTCTTGGTTTCTTTAAACAGCTGCTTAACCCTTATGGTGTCGGCACCATGTTTTCTTAAATAAGAGGCCGCCTCAAAGGTCTGAATTCCCGTTTTAAGAGTAAAATATTTTGTATCAAGCATAATTCCGGCAAGCATAGCATCAGCCTCAAGAGTTGAAAGGCGAAAGCTTTTATTTATATATTTAAGCATTTCGCATATAAGCTCACAGGTTGAAGATGCCCGTGTTTCTATATATGAGGTTACATAACCGGAAACAGCGTTAGGGGCTTTGCGGTGGTGGTCGAAAAGTATGAATTTGTTTACTTTTTTCGGCAGATCTTCGCTTTCAAAATAGGCCGCCGCATTGCAGTCTACTATAACCAAAAGAGTATGCTCTTTTATAAGGCTTTCGGCGTCTTCGGGAGAAACGAAAGCTTTCTTATATGTTTTGTCCTCCTTAAGCCTTTCGTAAAGAGGGGCGGAAGAAGAGGTAACCTTTCCCAAAACTATATTACAGGGGCGGTTAAATGTTCGGGCAATTTTACATATGCCCACACAAGCGCCCAGACTGTCATAATCTGCATTTTTATGCCCCATAACCAAAACATTGGAACACTCCGTCATAAGATCCGAAAGGGCATAGGCTTTGGCTCTTGCTCTTACTCTTGAGCTTGCTCCCGAAGAAGAAACATTTCCTCCGTAAAATCTGAAGGCATCTGTGTTATCTTTTATTACAGCCTGATCGCCGCCTCGGCTTAAGGCTAAGTCAACAGCTCCTTTGGCGAAGTCGAGAGCCTCTTTAAGGGTTTTGCCATTTGTTCCCACGCCTATGCTTAAGGTTAAGCTGTTTGAATCTCCGCAGTCGGTTTGTTTTATGCTTTCAAGTATGGAAAATTTATTTTCTTCACATTTTTTAAGCAAATCACCGCTTAAGAAAAACATATATTTGTCATTTTCGAATCTTTTTACGATACCGCCGGAATTCTGAAAATAGTCGGAAATTTTATTGTCGACAATAACACGTATAACACCCTGTCTTTTCTCTTCAATATTGTCGAGACACTCTGACAGATTATCTATAAAGATAAGCCCTACGGCATAGTCTGAAGAAAAGTCGGCTTTATCCAAAAAAATCTCCGATCCCTCGTCTGTTTTGACAGAAGTTATAATATAAGGAATATTTTTTATTCTGCAAAGCTGTCTGTTTTTCTTAATGTCAAAGCCCTCGGCTGTTTTATTAAAGGGCTTTCCTTCGCAGCCGGCCTCGGGAAATTCGTTTTTAAATTTATCGTTTGATTCTGTTATATTAAGCTTTTCGTCAAGCCTTGCCCAGCTGTAGGGCATTGTTTTTATTTCCATTCTTCCGTCACCGCCTGAACTGTTACTGCTTTTTATCTTAAATCATATAAATTATATGTACCCAAAACCTTAAAAAATGATGTTTTGCGCTTTACCATTGTCAGGGAATCTTCGATATCCTTAGCATTTTTGTTTTCAAGCTCTACGAAAAACACATATTCCTCGGGGCGGTTTCTCATAGGTCTTGATATTATTTTTACCATGTTTACGTCATATATTGAAAATATGCCCAAAATCATAAAAAGACTGCCGGGTTCGTTTGCAACGGAAAAGGCAACAGTTGTTTTGGTGTTCTCTCCCGGTTTTGAATCTTCCTTTTTTGAAACAAGGGCAAACTGTGTGAAATTTCGCTTGTCGTCCTGTATGCTTTCTCTGAGAACCTTTAAACCGTACATAGGGGCGGAAATTTTGTTGCCTATGGCGGCAATAGGCTCGGAAGACTCCGAAACCTGTTTCATAGCCTCTGTTGTAGAAGAAACGGTAATTGTTTCCGCCCACGGAAGATTTTCCCGAAGATAGTGTGAACACTGGGCAATCGGCTGAGGGTGTGAAAGAACCCTTTTTATATCTTCAAAAGCGGTACCTTCCTTTACAACAAGGCTTTCGGCTATGGGCATATTGAGCTGAGCCGTCATTTTAAGGTTAAAGTCAAAAATTAATGTGTCAAGTGTAGCATTTATAGACCCTTCCGTTGAATTTTCCACAGGAACAACACCGCAGTCGATTTTGCCGCCGTCTACAGCGGAAAGCACCTTATATATAGAAGAAAAAGGAACCGTTTCTTCGTTTTTAGCAAAGAAATCGGCGGCGCTGTGGGAAAATGTCCCCTTTGGACCTAAATATCCGTATTTCATAAAAACCCTCCGAAATAAATCATATTATTACTATGATAACATAATATCAGTTTGTTTTCAATAAAAATTTCCAAGGTCTTGCTATGCTGTTAATAACGGTTAATAACAAGCACCTATCATTATAAGCCCTCTTGCCGGTGCTGTGGGACCGGCTTTTGTTCGGTCTTTCGTTTCGAAAACCTCGTTTATTACGGAAATATCTTTTTCACCTGTTCCTATTTCTATAAGAGTTCCGGTTAAAATTCTTACCATATTTCTGAGAAAGCCGCTTCCGGTATAGGTTATGTCGGTTTCGCCCTCTTTTTCTTCTATATCGATTGAGAAAATTGTTCTTACTGTTGATTTGTCGGTTTTTTTAACGGCGGAAAAGCCCTTAAAGTCATGAGTTCCGGTCAAAAGCTTTGCGGCGGCTTTCATTTTTTCGGTGTCAAGGGGTTTGAAAAAATCATAGACGTATTTTCTTTCGAATACATTTACATAGCCCCTTGTGTTTATGCGGTAGGTATAGGTTTTTTTAAGAACATTATAGCGGCTGTGGAAACGCTCAGAGGCATATTTTGCCTCGGTTACGGCAATATCCCAAGGAAGGTGTTCATTTAAAAGAGCCATAATCTCTTTTGGAGATTTGTCTGTTTTTGTGTGGAAATTTACTGTGTGGGCAAGTGCGTGAACGCCGGCGTCCGTTCTTCCGCTGCCTATAATTTCGACTTCTTCGTCTAATATTCTCCCCAGACATTCTTCAAGCTTTTTTTGAATTGTTGGTTTGTCTTTCTGTCTTTGAAAACCGTAATAATTTGTTCCGTCATATCTCAGTGTCAGTTTTATATTGCTCATTATAATGCACCTGTTATAATATCTCTTACCCTTACGTTAAGGTCTGCCTGTTCGTCTTTCGGCATATTTTCTGTGTATATAGGCTCGTGTATTGTCAAAATAACCTCTGTTTTGCCTATGTTCCACTTTCTGTCCATAACTCTGTAGCTGCCGTCTATTGTAACGGGAATTATGGGGGCTTTTGCCTTTGTGGCAAGCTTGAAACTTCCGGCATGGAACTCGGCAACGGATCCGTCACGGCTCCTTGTTCCCTCGGGGAATATAACCATACTTTGACCGTTTTTTATCTGTTTTATGCCTTCGGTAATTACCTTAAGAGACTGTTTCATATCATCTCTGTCCATAAAAAGACAGTGTATAAGTGTCATCCAGTCGCTTAAAAATGGGAATTTCTGCAGATCCGTTTTGGCTATAAAGCCGATTGGAAAACCCATATTTCCCATAAGAATGGGTATGTCAAAATAGCCCTGATGGTTTGAAACAACAAGAACAGGTCTGTCCTTTATAAGATTTTCCTTTCCTATAACCTTAACCGTCGACCCTGTGGAGCGAATAATATATTTAGCCCAGTTTTCGGCGTCAGACCAAATTCTCTTTTCCGCCTTTTCAGGCTCTGTCGTAAGCATCTTTTTGACTCTTGCCGTTTCCCTTAAATTGTTTGTAAGCCAGGCAAACTGTCTTATATACCAAAATATACTTTTTATACTTAACATAATTTCTCC
>JAJQBF010000044.1 GCA_021203425.1 Clostridiales bacterium
GTATAATGATTATGATAAAAATTAAACAGAAAAGAGGTTAAAAAAATGTCAAACGTACTTACTGAAATCAAGGATCACGTTGCGGTTTTAAAGATAAACAAGCCCAAGGCTTTAAATGCTCTTAATGACGAGGTTTTAAAAGACTTAGGTGAGGCTTTTTCCGCAGTTGAAAATAACGACGATGTATACGTTGTCATCATTACGGGAGAGGGCAAGGCCTTCGTTGCCGGAGCCGATATTTCCCAAATGAAGGATTTTAATGCTGTTGAGGGCAAGAAATTCGGCGTATACGGAAACAGCGTTTTCCTTGCAATCGAAAATTCAGTTAAGCCCGTTATTGCGGCAGTAAACGGCTTTGCTTTAGGCGGCGGAAACGAACTTGCTTTGTCCTGTGATATGAGAATTGCATCTTCAAAGGCAAAATTCGGTCAGCCCGAGGTCGGTTTGGGAATTACCCCCGGTTTCGGCGGAACACAGAGACTTCCCAGAGTGGTTGGGGCTGCTAAAGCTAAAGAGCTTATTTTAACAGGAAAGACAATTAAAGCTGATGAGGCACTTGCAATCGGTCTTGTAAATAAGGTTGTTGAACCCGAGGCGCTTATGGACGAGGCTTTCGCACTTGCAAACGCAATCTGCGCAAACGCTCAAATCGCCGTAAGACAGTCAAAGGCTTGTATCAACAGAGGCTTACAGACAGATATGGCTACCGGTGTTGCTTTTGAGGCAGAGGCCTTCGGTCTTTGCTTTGCAACAGAGGATCAAAAGGAAGGCATGACAGCTTTTGTAGAGAAGAGAGAAAAGAATTTTAAAAATTGTTAATAGTTAACTAATAAATGGTAAAGTTTGGGTGTGCCGGCTGCACTGCCCCACCGTCACACTGACGTGTGACACCTTCTCAGAACTTTTGCTGACGCAAAAGCGGTTTAACGACCGTCGGATTCTTTCCGATTCAACTTTAAAAGGGAAGGCAAAGACGAAGAATATATATACGGAGGTAAAAAATGATTAAAACTGTTTACATTATCGGCGCAGGTCAGATGGGTCTTGATATCGGTCAGGTTATGGCTAAGGCAGGTCTTCAGGTTACTTTCAGAGACTTAAACGATGCTATTCTTGAAGGCGCAAAGGCTAAATTAAACAAGAGCCTTGACAAGCAGGTAACAAAGGGCAAAATGACAGAAGAGGCTAAAAACGAAGTTCTTTCAAGAATCGTTTTTACAACAGAGCTCCACGAGGCAAGAAACGCTGACCTTGTAATCGAGGCTATCGTTGAAAACGTAAAGGTTAAGAAGGATATCTTCGCATCACTTGAAGATATTTGTCATTTTGACACAATCTTTGCTACAAATACATCTTCAATTTCTATTACTGAAATCGCAAGCGCAACAAGAAGACCGGACAAGTTTATCGGTATGCACTTCTTCAACCCTGCTACAGTTATGAAACTTGTTGAGGTTATAAGAGGAATCAACACTTCAGACGAAACATTCAACACAATTTATGAACTTGCAAAGGAAATTGGCAAGACACCTGTTGAGGTTAAGGAAGGACCCGGCTTTGTAGTAAACAGAATACTTATTCCTATGATTAACGAGGCTGTTATGGTTCTTGAAGAAGGTCTTGCTTCTGCAGAGGACATCGACACAGCTATGAAACTCGGCTGCAACCACCCCATGGGACCTCTTGCTTTAGGCGATTTAATCGGTCTTGATACTTGCTTACATATTATGGATACATTCTACGCTGAAACAGGCGACAGCAAGTACCGTGCAGCAAGACTTCTCCGTCAGATGGTCAGAGGCGGAAAGTTAGGAAGAAAGACCGGAGAGGGTTTCTTTAAATATTGATGAATAATAATAGAGCGAGTGGGGTAGTGTTCGGGCGTGCAGAGCCTTAGCACCCCACCCCACCACCACCGTCTGACGACGGCGGTTCCCCTACCTCAGAACTTTTGCTGACGCAAAAGCGGTCTGACAACCGTCGGACTTCTTTCCGATTCTACTTAAAAGGGGGCCTTAAAATAAGGATTGGAGGACTTATAAATGGACTTTAGTTTGAACAAAAAGCAGCTCCTTGCTCAGCAGCTGTTCAAGAGCTTTGCCGAGGAAGAAGTAAAGCCTCTTGCACAGGAGGTTGACGAAACTGAGATATTCCCCAGAGGAACTGTTGAGAAAATGGCAAAAAGTGGCTTTTTAGGAATCCCCGTTCCCAAGGAATACGGCGGACAGGGCTGTGACGTACTTACATATGTTATGTGTGTAGAAGAGCTTTCAAAGGTTTGCGGTACAACAGGTGTTATCGTTTCAGCTCATACATCACTTTGCTGCGATCCTATTCTTACCTACGGTACGGAAGAGCAGAAACAGAAATATCTTGTTCCCTTAGCTAAGGGCGAAAAGTTAGGCGCTTTTGCACTTACAGAGCCTGGCGCAGGTACTGATGCTCAGGGTATGCAGACAAAGGCCGTTTTTGACGGAGATGAATATGTTCTTAACGGAAGTAAAATATTCATTACAAACGGTAAAGAGGCAGACGTTTATGTTGTTTTTGCCGTTACAGATATAGTAACAGACAAGAGAGGCAGAAAAAAGAAGGAAATTTCCGGCTTTATAGTAGAAAAAGGAACCCCCGGTTTCGACTTTGGAACAAAGGAAAAGAAAATGGGTATCAGAGGTTCATCAACTTATGAGCTTATTTTCACAGACTGCCGTATTCCCAAGGAAAACCTTTTAGGCGTAAAGGGAAAGGGTTTTGCTATGGCTATGCATACACTTGACGGAGGACGTATAGGTATCGCTTCTCAGGCTTTGGGTATTGCAGAAGGCGCTCTTGAAAGAACAATCGAATATGTTAAGGAAAGAAAGCAGTTCGGAAGAGCAATCGGCGCTTTCCAGAACACACAGTTCCAGCTTGCCAATATAGCCACAAAAGTTGAAGCAGCTAAATTACTTGTTTACAAAGCTGCTCTTGCTAAGCAGACACAGAGCAGATATTCCTTTGAAGCCGCTCAGGCTAAGTTGTTTGCAGCCGAAACAGCTATGGAGGTTACAACAAAGTGTGTTCAGCTCCACGGCGGCTACGGCTACACAAGAGAGTACGATGTTGAAAGAATGATGAGAGACGCTAAGATTACGGAAATCTACGAAGGAACTTCAGAGGTTCAGCGTATGGTTATTTCCGGAAACTTACTTGCGTAATTAGGGGGACAGGAATATGAAAATTATAGTTTGTATTAAACAGGTGCCTGATACAAAGGGCGGAGTTAAGTTTAAGCCCGACGGAACACTTGACAGAGGGGCTATGCTTTCTATTATGAACCCCGATGACAAGGCAGGTCTTGAGGCAGCTCTCAGAATTAAAGATGAATACGGCGCAGAGGTTACTGTTCTTTCAATGGGTCTTCCCAAGGCTGAAGATGTTTTAAGAGAAGCTTTGGCTATGGGCGCAGACAAGGCTGTTTTAGTAACAGACAGAGTTTTAGGCGGCGCTGATACATGGGCAACTTCAACAACTATTGCAGGAGCAATCAGATCACTTGATTATGACCTTATAATCACAGGCCGTCAGGCTATCGACGGTGACACAGCCCAGGTTGGTCCTCAGATTTCAGAGCATTTGGGAATTCCCGTAATTTCATACGCTCAGAATATTAAAATTGACGGCGACAGCGTTATCGTAGAAAGACAGTTTGACGACAGATATCATGTTTTAAAGGCAAAGATGCCCTGTCTTATTACAGCGCTTTCAGAATTAAACAAGCCCCGTTATATGACTCCCGGCGGAATTTTCGACGCTTATGAGGCAGAAATTAAGGTTATGGGCAGAGCCGACCTTATTGACGTAGATGACAGCAACATAGGCTTAAACGGTTCTCCCACAAAGATTGCCAAGGCTTCTGACAAGGTTCGTAAGGGCGCAGGAGAAAAGGTTAATCTTGATCCGGAAGAATCCGTTAAGTACATTATCGGTAAGCTGACAGAAAGGCATATAATTTAATAAGGCGGTGAATAAAATGGCATTGGAAGATTACAAGGGTGTATTTATTTACGCTCAGCAGGTAGACAATAAAGTAGACAATATTGCTTATGAATTAATAGGCAAGGGCAAGGAGCTTGCATCGGTTTTAGGCACAGATGTTACCGCCGTTTTAGTAGGTGACAATGTTAAAAGTCTTGCAGACGACCTTGCAGAATACGGTGCAGACAGGGTTATCGTTGTAGAAGATCCCGAACTTAAGGAATACAGAACAGAGCCATACACACACGCAGTGGCATCTGTTATAAACGAATTCAAACCCGAAATTATGTTAGTAGGCGCAACAGCTATAGGAAGAGACTTAGGTCCCAGAGTATCCGCAAGAGTAGCTACAGGTCTTACAGCTGACTGTACCTTCCTTGAAATCGGCGATTTCAGAGGAAAGGCTAACCAGCTTCTTATGACAAGACCGGCTTTCGGCGGAAACACAATAGCAACTATTGCCTGCCCCGACAACAGACCCCAGATGGCTACTGTTCGTCCCGGCGTTATGCAGAAACTCGAAAGAGTTCCCGGAAGAAAGGCAGAAGTTGTTGAATATAAGACAGAATTTATCCCCGACAACAAGTATGTAGAAATTCTTGACATAGTTAAGGAAGTTTCAAACGCAGCTGACATTATGGACGCTAAAATTCTTGTTTCAGGCGGAAGAGGAATGGGAAATGCTGAAAACTTCAAGATGCTTGAAGAATTAGCCGACGCTTTAGGCGGAATGGTTAGCTGTTCAAGAGCTGTTGTTGACGCAGGTTGGATGCCCAAGGCTATGCAGGTTGGTCAGACAGGTAAGACAGTAAGACCCAACCTTTACATTGCCTGCGGTATATCGGGCGCAATTCAGCACCTTGCCGGTATGGAAGAATCAGACGTTATTATAGCAATAAATAAAGACGAAACAGCGCCTATTTTCGATGTAGCTGACTACGGTATTGTAGGCGATGCTAAGAAAATTGTTCCTAAGTTAACTGAGGCAATTAAAAACGCCAAATAAGGAGGAAATGACATGAAGGATTTATATGTTGTAAACTGCTGCAGAACAGCTATCGGTACTTTCGGCGGTTCATTAAGCAAAACACCGGCACCTAAAATGGGTTCAATCGTTATTAAAGAAGCTCTTAACAGAGCAGGCGTTAAGCCCGAGTGGGTTGACGAAGTATATTTCGGCTGTATCTTAACAGCAGCTTTAGGTCAGAACCCTGCAAGACAGGCATCTTTAGGCGCAGGTCTTTCAGTAGACGTTCCCGCAACTACAATCGGTATGGTTTGCGGTTCAGGTATGAAGTCAGTTGTTGAAGGCGCAAGAACTATCCTTGCAGGCGACGCAGATATCGTTGTAACAGGCGGTATGGAAAATATGTCAGCTGCTCCTTATGCTATTCCTACAGCACGTTACGGCGCAAGAATGTTCAACACAAATATGATAGATACAATGGTAAATGACGGTCTTTGGGACGTTTTCAACAACTACCACATGGGTATTACAGCTGAAAACGTAGCTGAACAGTGGGGTCTTACAAGAGAAGAGCTTGATGCTTTCTCACTTGCCTCACAGGAAAAGGCTGCTGCTGCTATAGCATCAGGCAGATTTGAAGACGAAATTGTTCCCGTTCCCGTAAAGGTTAAGAAGGAAACAGTTGAATTTAAGGTTGACGAACACCCCAGAGCAACATCTATGGAAAAGCTTGCTAAACTTCGTCCTGCTTTCAAGCCCGACGGCGGTAAGGTAACAGCCGGCAACGCATCAGGTATTAATGACGGCGCTGCAGCTATAATTTTAGCATCAGGCGAGGCTGTTGAAAAGTACGGTCTTAAGCCTATGGCTAAGCTTATCGGCTGGGGACAGGCAGGCGTTGACCCCTCAATTATGGGTGTAGGACCTGTAGGCGCATCTAAGAACGCTATGAAGAAGGCAGGAGTTACTATCGAAGATATGGATCTTGTAGAGGCTAACGAGGCTTTCGCTGCTCAGTCTTTAGCAGTGGCAAAAGAACTTAACTTTGATATGAGCAAGGTTAACGTAAACGGCGGCGCTATCGCTTTAGGTCACCCTGTAGGAGCATCAGGCGCAAGAATCATCGTTACTCTCCTTCACGAAATGCAGAAGAGAGACGAGGCTAAGAAAGGTCTTGCTACACTTTGCATCGGCGGCGGTATGGGTATCGCAACTGTATTTGAAAAGTGCTGATTTGAAATAAATTAAATGTAATAAAACCGAAACACACCTCTTTAAGGCAGAATGTCTTTTAAGAGGTGTGTTTTATTTTAGTATGTTTTTATATTTCCGAAAGCAAGACAGCGGTTTCTTTTGAAGTTCATATGAATCTTATTTATAATAAGGAAACAAAGGCTTTTATAAACACTGCCGTCATAAGTCCGGCAAATAATACCAAGAAGACTGATATATTAAGGAAAATAAGTGATTTTGTTTCTTTAAGCAGTTTCTCCATATCTTGACATTATGAGATTTTTGTTGTATAATCAAATCATAACAGATGTGCCGGAATGCGGACGAAATTCGGCTCGGCTGCTGAAAAAATTTTAACGGAAAAGAGGAAGATAAAAATGAAAATTGCTTTGATTAACGAAAATTCTCAGGCCGGAAAAAACACTTTAATTTATGAAAGTCTTAAAAAGGTTGTTGAGCCTTTGGGACATACTGTTTATAATTATGGTATGTTTTCGGCTGATGATTCAAATCAGCTTACCTATGTTCAGGCAGGGCTCCTTGCGGCAATTCTTATTAATTCAAAGGCTGCAGACTATGTTATAACAGGCTGCGGAACAGGCGAGGGGGCGATGCTCGCCTGCAATTCATTCCCCAAGGTTCTTTGCAGTCATATTGTAGACCCTTCCGATGCTTATATGTTTTCGCAGATTAATGCGGGAAACTGTGCGGCTATTCCTTTTGCCAAAGGTTTCGGCTGGGGCGCAGAGTTAAACCTTGAATATATGTTTGATAAGCTTTTCTCAACAGAGCCTGGTGGCGGCTACCCCAAAGAGAGAGTTGTGCCGGAACAGAAAAACAAGAAGATACTTGACGGCGTAAAGGAAATTACATATAAGGATATTATGACAATTTTAAACGAAATTGACAGAGACTTCCTTAAGGAAACCGTTTCCGGCGAGGCTTTCAAAAAGTATTTCTTTGAAAACAGTCAGGATAAAGAAATTTCCGACTTCATAGCTGAGGTTTTAAAATAATATTAAAATTTGATGATTTTTATCGGCTCGGTCTTGTATCGAGCCGGTTTTTGTTGTAAAATATATGCGTACCAAAATAATGAGAAAAAATTTTTCGAGCGGAGGATTTATGGAAAACTACAAACCTGTAATCGATAATATATTAACTGAAGTAAAAAAAGCTGTTTCCGGCAAGGACGAAGAACTTAAAAAGATAATTACCGCAGTTGCGGCAGGGGGAAATATTCTGCTTGACGATATTCCCGGTGTGGGAAAAACCACTATAGCCCTTGCTTTTTCGAAGGCGCTGGGGCTTAAGGTAAACAGAATTTACTTAACTCCCGATGTACTGCCTACCGATATTACCGGTTTTACAATGTATAACAAGAGAACCGATTCATTTGAATATAAAGAAGGTGTAGTTATGTGCAACCTTCTTTTAGCAGACGAAATAAACAGAACATCTTCAAAAACACAGTCTGCCCTTTTACAGGCTATGGAGGAGAAGAGAGTTTCAGTAGACGGAGAAACATATGATATTCCTTCTCCATTTATAGTTATTGCAACGCAAAACCCTGTAGGTTCAATAGGTACGTCACGTCTTCCCGAGTCACAGCTTGACAGATTTTTAATAAAGCTTTCACTGGGCTATCCCGACAGACAAAACGAAATAGATATATTGAAGGAGCATAAAAAGAGAAATCCTCTTGACAATGTTAAGAATGTTATTGACAAAAAAGAACTTGTTGAAATTCAAAAAGCAGCGGCCGAGGTTTTTGTCGATGATAAAATATATGAAAAAATTGCCCTTCTTTCGGAAAAAACCAGAAATAACCCCTACATCAGAATGGGAGTCAGCCCAAGAGGGTCTATAGCCCTTCTCAGAATGTCTATGGCAAGAGCCCTTTGCGAAGGAAGAGACTATGTAACTCCGGCTGACATAAAGGCTGTTTTCACAGATACCTGTTCCCACAGAATTGTTTTAACCTCCCAAGCAGCGGCAGAAGAAACAACAGCCGTGGGGGTTCTTGAAAAAATATTGAAAAGCGAGAGATTGTAATTATGCTTATTGTAAAACTTGCTTATATTTTGGTGCTTGCCTTTTCCGGAATAATGCTAGTGTTATCAGACAAATATCCGTTTTTCGTGTTTTTTGTTCTGCTGATTTTGTTTCCTGTTTTGGGAATTGCGGAGCTTATTTTGACATTTCCCTTTGTGAGAATAAAAGGAAGGGCAATTGACACGATAATAGAAAACCCTGATGATAATAGGTTATTTTATGAAATAAGGAGCCTTATGCCTATATCAAACGGTGTTCTTGTTTTGAATTATAAAAATAATTTGACAGGAGAAAAAAGAAAAGAAAAAATACATTTTTCGGTTTTGCCTTTTGTAAAAAAAAGACTTGTGCTTAAACCTGTTTCGAAGGGCTGCGGAGTTATTGAAGTAAGTGTTGAAAGGGTTATAATTCGGGATTTTGCCGGTCTTTTTAAAATTTCAAAAAGACCGAAACTCAGCTTTAAACAATATATTTTTCCCCGAAAAAGAAATGTTGATTTGACAAATTTTCTTGCCAAAACAGGCATCAGCCTTGATGAAGAAAAATTTTCAGAGGAAAAAAGCGGCTACGACGTAAGTGAAATTTTCGGAATAAGAGAATATCGTGAGGGTGACAGCCTTCGTCAAATTCACTATAAGCTTTCGGCTAAGCGTGATAAACTTATTTCAAAGGAATACAGTCTGCCTATTGATAAGGAAGTAACCGTAATATGTTCACCTTTTTTCGACAGTCTTGAAAATACCGAAGATTTTTATATTATGGTTTACAGTTTGAGCAGTGAGCTTATAAAAAACAACATAAAGCATACGCTCATTTTCAAAACAAAAACAAACTCAATAACAATGAGAGTTGAGGAAGAAAGAGATTTGGCTGAAATGACTTGTGTTCTTGTAACATTAAAGCCGGTAATTGCCGAAAGAGAGGCTTACGGCGGACTATATATAGACGGAAGAAACTGCTATGTTTAAAAATAAAATTTTTGAAATTACAGAAAAAAAGAATAAACTTCAAGCTTTAAATATTATAACCGAAGTTATAGTGTTCCTTG
>JAJQBF010000214.1:0-2321 GCA_021203425.1 Clostridiales bacterium
TATCAATTATGTCGGACATTAATAATGCATTATATATATATGACAAAAATTTCTTTAACAATTTTTTGGAAAATATGACTAAGTTAAAAGAAAATGCTGCTATGGAACAGGCAGATGAATGTAACTGCGGACACGATCACCACCACCACAATGACGGCTGCGGCTGCGGACACGATCATCACCACCATGGAGAGGGTTGCGGCTGCGGACACGATCATCACCACCATGAAGAGGGCTGTGACCACAACCACAGTCACTTTGAAAAGCATTTGTAAATATAACTGCCGCTTAAGGAAGTGTAATATAAATGGAATATTTGGACGTTTTGAACCCCGACGGAACCCCTTCGGGTGTAATAAAGGAGCGTTCCGCCGTACATTCCGACGGCGACCTCCACAGAACTTCTCATATTTGGATAACAAGAAGAAACCCCGAAACGGGAGAACCTCAGATACTTCTTCAAAAAAGAAGTAAAAACAAAGACTCCTACCCCTCTTGTCTCGATATTTCCTCGGCAGGTCACATAGAGGCAGGACATGATTATCTTGAAAGTGCTTTGAGAGAACTTAACGAAGAACTGGGTATAAAGGCTGCTGAAACAGATTTGGAATTTGTCTTTACACAGCGCAAATATGCTGAGACGGTCTTTTACGGCAAGGTTTTTTAAAGACAATCAAATAAGTAATGTTTATATCTACAGAAAAAATGTGGATATAGAAGACTTAAAGCTCCAAAAGTCGGAAATAGAAAGCGTTGTCTGGCAGGATTATAAATATATAAAAGAAAAGCTGGAAAAGAGCGATTCTGCATATTGTATAATTTTTGAGGAATTTTCTAAGCTTGAGCCTTTTTTGAAAAAATAATTAACATACTGTTCTGATATATTAAGATGCGACTGCTCGTTTAAGGGCAGCTTTTTCTTTTTAAGGGCAAAATAAAAAACCGCTTTTTAGATATACTCTTCAAAAGCGGTTATGGAATAGTTATTTCCGTTTGTTCTTTATCTATTGTAACTGTTTTTGTTATTGTACGACCGTAGCTTGTTGTAAGTGAAAGCTTATGGGTTCCGTAGTCTAAAAACATCGGGTTTCTCAGGCTTTTCTGAACTCCGTCTACATAAAGCGCCGCACCGGACTCGGTTGTGTCTACAATAAGTGAGCCTCTTAAAAGCTGGGCTCCGGCTAAACTAAGCTCGGTTTCGGAGTTTGCCTTTATTATAACCTTGCTTGTGTAGTCGCTTATAGAATTTCCTTTTACGGTTATTGTATGTACTCCCTCGGTAAGGTTCAGAACATTATCTTCGGGAAATGTATTAAAACTGCCGTCGTCAACCGAATAGGCTGCTCCGGAGATATTTTCGTAGTTAACAAATGTCAGAGTACCATGGCTTTTTTCCATTACAATGCCCCATGCATCATAATCAAGAGCTTTAATTGTTATAACATCATACTCTGTAATGTCTTTCGGGCTTAAAACACCGTCTTTATATCTGAAAACAGTGTTGCTGTTGTATCTAAACACATCGCTCCCTATTGTAATCAATTTACGGGTAGTACTGACCGTGACAGCCAAGGAGGTAAGCTCCTCGGCGTCAGGGTGCAGCTGTAATGACAAAAGGTTTTTATTTTCGTCATATACAAAAATAATAGGGTCGCCCTCGTTTATTTTTGTTATTGTAATGTCAGAACCGGTTTCGTCTGTCAGTTTGGTTGAATTGCTGAAATTAACAATAACAGATGTTTTGTTTTCAATATCATAGATTTTTATTGTGTTTGAACCTAAGCTGATTTGTGAAACGACACCGTTTCTTTCTGTGTTGTAGAGCTGATTTTCAGCGTGATCAAAAAGTTCGTCTGCATTAATATAGTTTGATTCTTCAGAAGTTGTTTCCGATTCTTCTTCGTAAATTTCTTCGCCTTTGAGAATTGACACAAGATCGTTAAAAGAATGATCGGACATAAAACCTGCCAAAACGGTAAATGAAGCCACAAAAACAGCTATACAAATAAGTATGAGAAGAACAGGGAAAAGACAGCCTCTTGAGGTGTTTCTCTCCTTTTCTTCCGAGATGTTGCCGTTAGGATTATTCTGTTTTGTATTTTTATTTGCATCTTCGTTCATAATTCTGTTTCTCCGTGGTCTTCCGCCGTTTTCATAGTTCGGCGGTCTTTTCCGTCTTGTATGTTCGCCGTATTCGCCGTCGGACGATTGTTTTCGTCTTACGGGTTCGTCATATTCATAGGCAGACGATCGTTTTCGTCTTACGGGTTCGTCATATTCGCCTGACGGCGGTCTTTTGTGTCTGACCGGTTCTTCGCTTT
>JAJQBF010000214.1:2421-33787 GCA_021203425.1 Clostridiales bacterium
CGGCGGTCTTTTGTGTCTGACCGGTTCTTCGCTTTTTTCGCCTGACGGCGGTTTTTTTCGCCTTATCGGCTTGTCGTCATTGTCAGCCGGCGGTCTTTTGTGTTTGACCGGTTTATCATTGTCATCAGCCGGCAGCTTTTTTCGTCTTACGGGTTTGATGTCATCGTCAGCCGACGGTGTTTCTTCGTTTGTGACGGGCACACCGCTTTCCTCCGGCGAAAGTTCGCTGTGATTGATGTATTCTTCTTTTTCAGTGTCAGCTGTTTTTTTTCTTCTGACGGGCATACCGTTTTCATCAAGGGGAACCTTTTTTCTTTTCCTTACCGGTTTGCCGTTTTTATCTAAATGCAGCGGACTCTCCGGTCGGCTGTTTTTGGCATTGGGGTTTTCCATAATGCACCTCAAATTATATATTTAAGGAAATACCTGTAAACGGCTTTCCTTTGAAATTTAAATCATTGTGTTCACACAGTATACATAAAAGTTTACTTCTATTTTAACACTAATTAAAAAAATTTCAAGTATATTTTTCAAAAAAAGCATAAAAAGCATAAAACATTTTTCAACGCAATGTTTTTTGATATATGAAGGGTTGTTTTTCTGAAAGGTTAGGGTTGTATTTTTATTATTTGTTTGATATAATAAACTTATCATTATAAAGGAATTGATGATTAATAAGTTTATCTTTTCCTGTAAAGAATGGAGATTTTTTATGTCCGGTTTATTTATAAGCTTTGAGGGAAACGACGGAGCCGGAAAGTCTACACAGGCTGTGCTTTTGAAGGAACATTTTTTGAAAAAAGGGTTTGCCGCCTGTCTTTTCAGAGAACCGGGAGGTTCCGATATTTCCGAAAAAATAAGAGAAATTATATTGGATAACGGAAATTATAAAATGAAACATTTGACTGAGGCTTATTTATATGCTGCGGCAAGGTGTCAGCTTGTTTACGAAAAAATTATGCCGGCTTTAAAGGGGGGTCAAATTGTTATATGCGACAGATTTTTAGACTCCTCCCTTGTTTATCAGGGCATAGGCCGTGGGTTGGGAATTTCCGTTGTTGAAGATATAAACAAATATGCTGTCGGCGGTCTTAAGCCGGATTTGACGTTTTTTCTTCACTTAAATCCTTCTGAGGCTATAGACAGACACAGAGAAGAACGTGAACTTGACAGAATGGAAAATCAAAAGGCATATTTTCACAACAGAGTCTACAGAGGTTTTCTGGAAATTGCCGAGAAAGAACCGAACAGAATAATAAAAGTTGAGGCAAACAGACCTCTTAAGGTTATTTCCGAGGAGATTGCCGAGGCTGCGGAAAGATTTATAAACGAAAGAGGGCTTTAGAATGAACAGCTTGGACGATTTTCTCGGAAATGAAATTGCTGTTAAAAGCCTTAAGTCAATGATTTCCTCCGAAAGAGTAAGCCACGCTTATATATTTGACGGAGCCTTCGGAACGGGAAAGAAAACCTTGGCTAAGGCATTTGCAAAAAGCTTACAGTGTGAAAAAGGCGGTGTTCTGCCATGCGGAGAGTGTTTTTCCTGCAGAAGTCTTGACAGCGGAGAAAACCCCGATGTATATTTTGTTTCAAGTGAAAAGGCAGCAATAGGCGTTGACCTTATGAGAGACGAGGTAATCGAAAAGGCGAAGACAAAGCCTTACCGTTCAAAATATAAAATATTTATACTCGAAGAGGCAGAAAAACTGACGGAACAGGCGCAGAATTCCATATTAAAAACAATAGAAGAGCCGCCGCCCTACGGTGTGTTTATACTTTTAACAATAAACCAAAATACTTTTTTGCCGACAATACTTTCAAGATGTGCTCTTATAAGACTTAAGGGACTTCATTCGGACGTTATCGAAAGAGAACTTTCCCTTAGGGGAATAGAAGAAAGCAAAAGCAGACTTTTGGCAGGCTGTTCCGGCGGGAGCTTAGGCGAGGCATTAAGACTTTTGGAAGACGATAAATTTTTCAGCTTAAGGGAAAAAGCAGCCGGACTTCCCGGGAGAATTGAAGAAGCCGATTTAATGGGGCTTTATGATATTTCAGCCGATATTATTTCTGCAGACAAAAGACTTAAGGATCTTTTAAATCTTCTCTATTTGTTTTACAGAGATTTGCTCGTATATAAAACCGCCGGAGAGATAGGCGTTATTCAGAAGGATTATTTGGGAGTAATCGAAGATTTATGCGGAAGGATAAGCCTTAAAAGACTTTTAAGAGGGGCTAAGGCAGCCGAAGAAGCCAAAATTGATATAAAAATGAACGTAAACAAACAGCTCAGTATAGAGCAAATGCTTTTTAAGATAAAGGAGAAATAATATATGGTAACAATAATAGGAGTAAGGTTTAAAAAAACCGGACGAATCTACTATTTTGACCCTGACGGAGAACAGTTTTGCTGCGGTCAGGGGGTTATTGTGGAAACAATCAGAGGGGTTGAATACGGAAAGGTTGTTATTGCAAACAGGCTTATGGAAGACTCGGAGGTTGTAAAGCCGGTTAAAAAAATTATAAGAGCGGCTACGGAGCGAGACGAGGCAATTTGCCGTGAAAACAGGGAAAGAGAAAAAGAGGCTTTTGATATCTGTCTTAAAGCAATAGCCAGAAACGGACTGGATATGAAACTTATTAATGTAGAATTTACATTTGATGTAAGCAAGATTATATTCTACTTTACGGCTGACGGCAGAGTGGATTTCAGAGAGCTTGTTAAGGATTTGGCTGCTGTTTTCCATACCAGAATTGAGCTTAGACAAATAGGTGTAAGAGATGAGGCAAAGCTGTTAAACGGAATCGGCAGCTGCGGAAGAAGTCTTTGCTGTTCTACATTTTTAGGCGATTTTCAGCCTGTATCAATTAAAATGGCTAAGGATCAGAATTTGTATTTAAATCCGGCTAAAATTTCGGGAAACTGCGGCAGCTTAATGTGCTGTTTGAAATATGAGGAAGACGTTTATAAGGAGCTTAACAAAAATATGCCAAAAGAAGGGGATATTATAAAAACCTCTATGGGAACAGGGGAGGTTTTGTCTGTTAATGTTCTCAGAGGAGCAATAAAGGCGGCTGTCAGAGAAAATGAACAGGATAACGCCAATATTGCTTATTTTACACCCGACGAAATTGAAATTATAAAGAAAAGAAGGATTAAAACGGACAATTAAAATATGGAAGAAAGAGAAAGAATCGACGACTTGCAGAGAAATGGCTTTAAAATAATTCAAAACAGAGATTTGTTTTGTTTCGGAACAGACGCTGTTTTGCTTGCCCATTTTTCAAAAATAAAAAAAGGGGACAGAATTATAGATTTGGGAACTGGAAACGGAGTTATTCCCCTGCTTTTGTGTTCTATGTATGACAATATTAATGTTACGGGTATTGAAATTCAACACGAAAGCGCCGAACTTTGCAGACGAAATATAGCCCTTAATAACGTAGGCGGAAGAATGAGCCTTATTGAGGGAGATATAAAGGACGCAGGAAGATATTTTAAAGCCGGAGCAGCCGACGTTGTTGTTACAAATCCGCCGTATATGAAAACGGAAGGAAACTTTAAAAACGAAAGCATTGAAAAGCGGCTTGCCCGTCACGAGATTTTAATTGATTTAAAAGGTATAATCGAGGCAGCGGCTTATCTTTTAAAATATGGCGGAAGGTTTTATATGGTTCACAAGCCGGAAAGACTTGCGGAAATTTTCAGTGTTATGAAAAACGGAGGAATCGAGTCTAAGCGTATTCGTTTTATACAGGCAGGAATAAAGAAAGAACCTTCTATGGTTCTTGTGGAAGGCAGCAAGGGCGGAAAGCCGGGGTTAAGGGTTATGCCTGTTTTTATTATTTACGATGAAGATGGGAAACCCACTGAGGAATATAACAATATATATTACGGAGAGGGCCGATATGGCAGGTAAATTATATATATGCGGTACACCTATAGGAAATCTTGAGGATATTACAGTTCGTGCTTTGAGAATTTTGAAAGAGGCAGATCTGATTGCCGCTGAGGATACCAGAAACACAATAAAGCTGTTAAACAGCTATGAAATAAAAACACCTTTGACCTCTTATCATAAATTTAATGAAGAGGAAAAGGGAAAAAGGCTTGTTGAAAAGCTTAAGGAAGGGGCAAATATTGCCCTTGTAAGTGATGCCGGTATGCCGGGAATTTCCGACCCGGGAGAGGTTCTTATTAATATGTGTATTGACGAGAGCATAGAGGTAAGCGTTGTGCCGGGACCGACGGCTGTTGTGTCGGCACTTGTCCTTTCGGGAATAAGCAGCAGAAGCTTTGTTTTCGAAGGCTTTCTTCCGGCAAACAAACATATGCGGAAAGAGGTTTTAAACCGGCTTAAAGCCGAAACCAGAACAACGGTTTTTTATGAGGCGCCCCATCACTTGACAGACACTCTGTCGGAGCTTTATGAAACAGTGGGAAACAGAAAAGCCGCCGCCGTAAGGGAAATAACCAAAAAGCACGAAGAGGCGGTAAGGCTTAATTTAAAGGAACTTTGGGAGCATTTCAAAGAAAATCCGCCCAAGGGGGAGTTTGTAATTGTTATAGAGGGCAAAGAAAAAGAGGAAGAATATGAAAATGTTTTAACCGTAAGGGAGCAGTTTGAGCTTTTTTTGGAACAGGGCTATGACAGAAAGACAGCAATGAAACTCTGCGCCAAAGAAAGGGGAGTATCAAAAAAGGCGGTTTACGCCGAGCTTTTAAAAGATAAAGAAGATTAAATTTTTCGAAAGGAGAACAGCTATGTGTGAAAAATGTAAAAAAGTATGTCCGGGAACCGGGGGAGAAAATTATATTCCCTATGATAAGAGAAATGGTGAAAAATCCGTTGTTTATTTCACAAGAGATTTATCGGCGGAAGGACTTAAGAAGATTTACGAAAGAGTGGGAGCTAAAATAAAGGGAAAGGCTGCCGTTAAGCTGCACATAGGGGAACAGCACGGTCCCAACATTATTCCAAGACCTTGGGTTAAAAATCTTATTGAAAGCGAAGACAGCCTTAAGGATTCAACAATTGTGGAAACAAACACATATTATGAGGGCGACCGTTATACAACGGAACTTCACAGAAAAACCCTCGAGGTAAACGGCTGGACTTTCTGCCCTGTTGATATTATGGACGATGAGGGAACGGCTATGCTGCCTGTTAAGGGCGGAAAATGGTTTTCCGAAATGTCAGTGGGAAAAAGCCCTTTAAACTATGACTCACTTCTTGTTTTGACACATTTTAAGGGGCATACACAGGGCGGTTTCGGCGGCTCAAACAAAAATATAGGAATAGGCTGCGCCGATGGAAGAATCGGAAAGGCTATGATTCATACGACTCACGGTTCGGACGATATGTGGGATATTGCCAAGGAAGAATTTATGGAAAGAATGACGGAATCCGCCAAGTCGGTTGTTGACTATTTCGGAGACAATATAACATTTATAAATGTTATGAGAAATATGTCAGTTTCCTGCGACTGTGAAGGTACGGCGGCTATGCCTGTTGTTACTCCCAATGTGGGAATAGTGGCGTCCGACGATATTCTTGCAATAGATCAGGCGTCGATTGACCTTGTTTATGCTATGAAGGAAGAACAGCACAGAGACTTTCTCGAAAGAGTGGAAAGCCGTCACGGTCTGCGCCAGTTTACGTATATGAAAGAAATGAATATGGGAAATGACAAATATGATCTTGTAGATATTGACAATAACGATGAAATTATTTTGCCCAAGGAAGCGGTTAAGGACGTTAAGCCGTTTAAATATTAATTATTAATATAAAAAGAAGAGGATTTTCACTCAGAATCTGAACCCACATCTGTCTGCTTGACAGGGGCGGGTTCAATCATTGAGCGGAAATCCTCTTTTTGTTTACGGAATATAACATTTGATTACCGATTTTCAATGACTGTAGATAAAAAATTTTGTAAATTTCAAAATTTCTGTTGATTTATCTCGGGTTTGTATTATAATGTAAAATAGGAATTAGTTTTTAGTGAAGTTAAAAAAATAAAGATTAAGGGGAGGTTGGCTTATATGGCAGAGCTTAAAAAAACGATTAAAAAGGTTCCGGGAAGTGTCGGGGAAATCGGTATGCCCTACGGCGAGCCGCCCATCTCTTATGAGGAGCTTTACCGACAGCTTATCGAGAGAATAAAGAAATATTATGCTAAGGATATTTCTATGGTTGAAAAGGCTTATGATATAGCTTTTGAGGCACATAAGGAGCAGTATAGAAAATCGGGAGAACCCTATATAATTCACCCTATTTCAGTTGCTCTTATTTTGGCGGATATGGAAATGGATATGGAGTCTATTGCCACAGGACTTCTTCACGATGTTGTAGAAGACACCAAATATTCGAAAGAAGATATTAAAAATCTTTTCAGCCCAAAGGTTGCCTCGCTTGTAGACGGAGTTACAAAACTTAAAAAAATCAAATACAGTGACAAAATAGAACAGCAGGCGGAAAACTACAGAAAAATGTTTATTTCTATGGCGAAGGATATGAGAGTTATTCTTATTAAGGTTGCCGACAGGCTTCATAATATGAGAACACTTGAATTTCAGCCTCCGGCAAAGCAGATTGAAATAGCCCAGGAGACCCTGAGCATATATGCGCCCCTTGCAGACAGGCTGGGTGTTGCCTCTCTTAAATCCGAGCTTGAGGATATTTCCCTGAGATATTTACAGCCTGATGCATATTTCGACCTTGTGGATAAGGTAGACGCAAAGCAGACGGAAAGAGCTAAATATATAGATGCAATAGTTAAGACGGTTGATGAGCTGTGTACACGCTCGGGAATAAGCTGTGAGGTTACCGGCAGACCTAAACACTATTTTTCCATTTACAAAAAAATGGTAAACCAAAACAAAACAATTGACCAGATTTACGACCTTTTTGCAATAAGGGTTATTGTAGACACAGTAAGAGACTGTTATAATGTTTTGGGGCTTGTTCACGATAAATATAAGCCTGTTCCCGGCAGATTTAAGGATTATATAGGTATGCCCAAGCCAAATAAATACCGTTCTCTACATACAACGGTTTTAGACGACAAAGGTATGCCCTTTGAGGTTCAAATAAGAACATGGGAGATGCACAGAGTAGCGGAATACGGTGTTGCTGCCCACTGGAAATATAAAATAGGTTTAACAGACGTAAAAAAGGAAGGCGAAGACACTGTTTCGTGGCTTAACCAAATTTTGGAATGGCAAAACGATATGTCGGACAACAGCGAGTTTATGGAGGCTGTAAAAACCGACCTTGACGCATATAACGAAAATGTTTATGTCTTTACCCCTTCGGGCGATTTGAAAACCCTTCCGGCAGGCTCAACCCCCGTTGACTTTGCTTACTCTATTCACTCCGCAATAGGTAACACAATGGTGGGCGCAAGAGTAAACGGCAAAATTATTCCCTTTGAATATGAACTTCAAAACGGAGACAGGGTTGATATTGTTACAAGCCAAAACTCAAGAGGACCTTCAAAAGACTGGCTTAAGTTTGTAAAAAGCTCGCAGGCAAGAAACAAAATAAACCAGTGGTATAAAAAGATAAATAAAGAAGAAAACACTATCAAAGGTAAGGACCTTTTGGAAAGAGAGGCCAAAAAACGGGGCTATGACTTGGGCGTTCTCTGTAATTCAGAAAGAATGAAAATCGTTCTTAACCGTTATGCCTTTAAAGACTGGGACTCTATGTGTGCCACAGTAGGTCACGGTGGGCTTAAGGAAGGTCAGGTTATAAACCGCCTTATTGAAGAATATAAAAAGGAAATCGAGAAAACAAGGAAATATGAGATTGAAGATGTTATTTCCGACGACGGCGAGGCAAAGGCAAAAGCCGACCCCAACTATAAAAACAGAAGCGGCGTAGTTGTAAAGGGAGTAGGAGATATCGCCGTAAGATTCAGTAAGTGCTGTTCTCCCGTACCCGGAGACGAAATTGTAGGCTTTGTAACAAGAGGCCGAGGTGTTTCAATTCACCGTACCGACTGTATAAACATTATAAACTTAAGTGAGTCGGAGAGGTCAAGGCTTATTGATGCCGAGTGGAATGCACCCAAGAGTGAAACCGCCGCCTTTCAGGTTGAAATTAAGGTTGTGGGTATGTACAGCATGAATTTTCTTTCCAATATTTTACAGGTTCTCTTCTCGGAGGACGTTGCCGCAAAGAATGTCAACTTAAGAGTTGTAAAGGACGAGGCTATTGTTGACCTTGCCTTTATGGTTAAAAACAGAGATCAGCTTGGGGCAATATGCAACAAGATTAAACAGATTAAGGGCGTTTATGAAATAGACAGAACAAGTACGTAAGTTGTGATAATTTGGGGAGAGTTGGTGTAAAGCTCAGTGGCGGTGCCGCAGGGACCCCTCAGGCAGCCTAAGGCTGACACCTCCCCTGAAAGGGGAGGCTTATATGAGAGTTGTACTACAGAGAGTTAAATATTCCTCAGTTAAAATAGAAGGTAAAATTGTGGGAAAAACCGAAAATGGCTTACTTGCTCTTATAGGTATGAATAAGGGAGACAGTAAAGCGGTTTTCGACAAGATGCTTGACAAAATTACTAATTTGAGGATTTTCGAAGACGAAAAGGGCAAGATGAATTTATCTGTCAGAGATATTGACGGCGGAATTTTGGCAGTGCCTAATTTTACACTTTATTCAAACTGCCGGCATGGCAGACGGCCCGACTTTGCGGCAGGGGCTAAGCCGGACGAGGCAAAAAAGTCATTTGAGGAATTTGTAAGCCTTCTCAAAAGCTCCTTTCCCAATACGGAAACAGGGGTTTTCGGGGCGGATATGCAGATTGAACTTTTAAACGACGGACCGATTACGATTATACTTGACAGTGATGAGCTTATGGGAGGCAAGGTATGAGAATTAAAATTTTTGTTACACCGGGTATGGAAGAAAACTGCTATGTTATAATTTGTATGGAAACAAAAAAGGCAATAGTTGTTGATCCGGGGGCAGATATGCAGGAGCTTTTTGATTTTATAAAAAATGAAGATTTAACTGTAGAAGCCATTGTTTTAACCCATGCTCATTATGACCATATAGGAGGGCTTAAAAGGCTTAAGGCAGAAACTCAAGCTCCCGTTGTCTGCGGAGAGGACGAGGCGCCTGTTCTTAAGGAGCCTAATTTAAATTTAAGCCTTATGTTCGGGGCGGAGCCTTTTTCTATGACGGCAGACAGACTTTTAAAGGACGGCGAGGAATTTTCCTTCGGAAGTCTTAAGTTTAAAACATTGTTTACTCCCGGTCATACACAGGGGGGAATCTGCCTTTATTTTGAAGAGAAAAGTCTTTTAATAAGCGGAGATTCTCTTTTTGCTATGTCAATCGGCAGAACGGACTTCCCCGGGGGCGGCTACAGAACATTAATTAACGGTCTTAAGGAAAAGGTTATGACTCTTCCCGATGATACGGTTGTATATCCGGGACATGGTCCCAAAACAACAATAGCTGTCGAAAAAAAGCATAACCCTTATTTGGGATAAAGGAAAATTGCTATGGATTATTTTATAAAGGGACACAGCTTTGCCGATGATATAATTTCTATTTTACAGCTTTTCTACCCTAACGGCACATATGTTCGGGTTGAAGAGGTAAGCGAAAATTGTGTTATATCTTCTGTTTTTGAAAATAAAATATATACAGCCCTTATTTTGGAAGGGCGGAAAATAAACTCGGCGGAAAGCCCTCTGCCTGAGGATAAGGCGGAGCTTAAAAAGCAGTTAAAGCTGAGTCTTTTTAATCTTCTTATGGGGCACTATAAAATTCCTCTGCCTTGGGGCGCTTTAACAAGGGTAAGACCGGCTAAACTTGTGACAAAGCTAAAATGTGAAAATCACAGTGAGGAAGAAATAAGAAAAATACTTAAAGAGGAATATTTTGTAAGAGATGATAAAATAAAGCTTTGTATGAATGTTTCCGCTCGCGAGGAAAAACTTCTTAAGGGGAGTAATCCCGATTCGGTGGGTTTATATATAGGAATTCCTTTCTGCCCCACACGCTGTCTTTACTGTTCCTTTACTTCCTATCCTTTGGATAAATATAAGGGAAAAATCGACAGCTATCTTGACTGCCTTGAAAAGGAAATGGAGTTTTGCGGAAGAAATTTAAAAGACACACCTATAGAATCCATTTATATAGGGGGTGGAACACCTACCTCTTTAGATGAAAACAGGCTTGAAAGACTTTTGACGGCTGTTGAAAGAAATTTTGAAAAGCCTTTGGAGTTTACAGTCGAGGCAGGCAGACCGGACACAATTACAAAAGAAAAGCTGGAAATTCTGAAAAATCACAATATTGACAGAATATCCATAAATCCACAGACTTTAAATGACAAAACTTTGGAGCTTATCGGCAGAGAGCATAAAACAGAGGATTTTTACAGAGCCTTTGATATGGCAAGAGCCGCCGGCATAGGTCACATAAACTGTGATATTATTTTGGGTCTGCCGGGAGAAGATGAGGAAGATGTTATAAATACATTCGAAGGTATTAAAAAGTTGTCCCCCGAAAGCCTGACTGTTCATACTCTGGCTGTTAAAAGGGCGTCACGTCTTAAGGAAACTTTGGAAAGCTATAATCTTGCGGATTTTCACCTTATGGACAGGCTTTTAAGTCTTTCGGCAAAGTATACGGCTGAAATGGGTTTAAGCCCCTATTATATGTACCGCCAAAAAAATATGGTGGGCAATTTCGAAAACGTAAGCTACTACAAGCCGGGGCACGAGTGTATTTACAACATACAGATTATGGAGGAAACATAAACCATAATTGCTATGGGCTGTGGCGGTTCAACAAAAACCGTTGACAGAGAACAAAACAGAATAGAGAGAATATTTAACGTCAAAAGCGTTGATGACTATATAACAAGAATCGATAAAATGATTGACAGAAAGAAAAAAGGACTTTCTTGGAAATAGGAGGACTGAAATGAACAATAAGGTAACACCCAAAATTTTGCCGGGTTTTATGGAACTTTTGCCCGATGAGCAAATTCTTTTTAACAAAATTAAAGACACCATAAGAGAGGTTTATGAAAGTTTCGGCTTTTTGCCCCTCGATACGGCGACTATAGAATATTCCGAGGTACTTTTAGCTAAGGCAGGAGGGGAAACGGAAAAGCAGATTTACCACTTTAATAAAGGCGATAATGACTTATCCCTTCGCTTTGACTTAACCGTACCCTTAGCAAGATATGTAGCACAGCACGCTAATGACCTTGTTTTTCCCTTTAAGCGCTATCAAATTAGCAAGGTTTTCAGAGGGGAAAGGCCTCAAAAGGGCAGATTCAGAGAGTTTTATCAGTGCGATATTGACATAATAGGAAATGAAAGCCTTAATCTTGTCTATGATGCGGAGATGCCGGCGGTTATCTATAATGTTTTCAAAAAGCTTGAAATAGGCAGCTTTACCATAAAGCTTAACAACAGAAAGATTTTAAACGGCTTTTTTGAGGCTATAGGTCTTAAGGAGCAAACTGCCGAGGTTTTGAGAATTATAGATAAAATCGAAAAAATCGGCGAAGAAAATGTAAAGGCGGAGCTTTTAAAGCTTGGGGCAGACAGCGGTGCCGTTGATAAAATTATGGACTTTGTGGGAACAAAGGGAACCAACGCCGAAAAGCTTGAAAGACTTAAAAACCTCGGTGTTGAAAGTGAAAAATACAACGAGGGCATAGAGGAGCTTGAAAAGGTTTTAAGCTATATTCGTATGTTCGGTGTTGAAGAAGAGGCTTTCCAAATCGAGCTTACAATAGCCAGAGGGCTTGACTACTATACAGGCACTGTTTACGAAACTGTTTTAAACGACTATCCTTCACTGGGAAGTGTATGCAGCGGCGGAAGATATGAAAACTTAGCCGAATATTATACAAAGCAGAAACTGCCCGGGGTTGGGGTTTCTATAGGCTTAACAAGACTTTTTTCACAGTTAAGAGAAAACAAAATTATAGAAACCGGTTCAAAAACACTTGTGAAGGCTCTTGTTCTTCCTGTGGACGAAAGTTGTGTTGAAGTTTCAATAAAAACGGCAGGTCTTATAAGAAACAAGGGAGTTGTTTCAGACGTTTATTACGGCGGAAAGGGTATGAAACAAAAGATGAAATATGCTAACCGCTGCGGTATTCCCTATGTTGTTATAATAGGGGAAAACGAGGTTAAAGAGGGTGTCGTCGCCCTTAAAAATATGAATACGGGAGAACAGCAGACTGTTTCTGTTAAAGAGGCAGCTGGTATAATAAAAGGAGATAAATAAAATGGCAGAATTAATGCAGGGGATAAAAAGAACAGTATACTGCGGAGAGGTAACAGAGGCTCTTGCAGGCAGGAGTGTAACGGTTATGGGCTGGGTTCAGCGTAAAAGAGAAATGGGTCCTTTTACCTTTATACTTTTAAGAGACAGAATGGGAATTGTTCAGGTTGTTGTTGATGAAAGCTGTTCAGATGAAATAAAGGCAAAAACAAAGGACGTTAAAGGCGAATATGTTTTGGGTATTGTGGGAACCGTTAATTTAAGAACGGAAAATAACATAAACGCTAAAATGAAAACGGGAAAGGTTGAAATTGCCGTTTCCGAAATGAGAATTTTAAACGAATCCGAAACACCGCCTTTCCAGATTGAGGAAAGCGTAAACGTAAGCACCGAGCTTCGTTTAAAATACAGATATTTGGATCTTCGCCGCCCCAATATGGCTAAGAATCTCATTTTAAGACACAAAACCTGTCAAGTTGTAAGAAACTTTTTGACGGAAGAGGGCTTTATTGAAATAGAAACACCTATGCTTACAAAGTCAACCCCCGAGGGCGCAAGAGACTATCTTGTTCCCAGCAGGGTTCACCCGGGAAATTTTTATGCTTTGCCCCAGTCACCACAGCTTTTCAAACAGCTGCTTATGGTGTCGGGCTTTGATAAATATTTCCAGATTGTAAAGTGTTTCAGAGATGAAGACTTAAGAGCCGACAGACAGCCTGAGTTTACACAGATTGATATGGAACTTAGCTTTGTTGAGGCAGAAGACGTTATGAGCGTAAACGAAAGGCTTATTAAAAAGGTATTTAAAGAACTTAAGGGCATCGACCTTGAAACACCCTTTATCCGTATGCCTTGGCAGGAGGCTATGGATCGTTTCGGCTCTGATAAGCCGGATATCCGTTTCGGAATGGAATTACAGGATATAACAGACCTTGTTAAGGATATCGACTTTATGGTATTTAAGGGTGCAATTGACAACGGTGGCTCAGTAAGATGCATTGTTGCCGAGGGCTGCGGTTCTATGCCCAGAAAGAAGATTGACAGTCTTGTTGACGTGGCTAAAACCTACGGCGCAAAGGGGCTTGCCTGGATAAACGTTCAGGAAAAGGGCTTTAAGACAACTATTTCAAAATTCTTTACTGAAGAGCAGATTAAGGAAATAGCAGACCACGTCGGCGCAAAGGTCGGAGACTTAATTCTTATCTGTGCCGACAAAAATAAGGTTGTTTGGGACGCTTTGGGCGCTCTTCGTCTTGAAGTAGCCGAAAGACTGGGCTTGCTTAACAATAATGAATATAAATTCCTTTGGGTAACGGAGTTCCCTCTTTTCGAATATTCGGAAGAAGAACAGCGTTACGTTGCTATGCACCACCCCTTTACCTCACCTATGGACGAGGACTTGGACAAGCTTGAAACAGAGCCGCAAAACGTAAGGGCTAAGGCTTACGATATGGTTTTAAACGGCTGTGAGCTGGGCGGCGGTTCCATAAGAATTTATTCGAGGGATATTCAGAACACTATGTTTAAGTGTTTAGGCTTTACCCCCGAAGACGCACAGGAGCGTTTCGGTTTCCTTCTTGATGCTTTTAAATACGGAGCACCCCCTCACGGCGGACTGGCTTTCGGTCTTGACAGAATGATTATGCTTATGACAGGAGCCGACAGTATAAGAGACGTTATTGCCTTCCCGAAGGTAAAAGATGCGTCCTGTCTTTTAACAGACACCCCCAATATTGTAGAACAGAATCAGCTTGATGAATTAGGGCTTATTCTTAAAGACAGAGATGAGGAAAATTGACATATAATTATAATGAGGCTGTGAAATATCTTGAAGGCGCTGCCCTTTTAGGCTCAAAACATGGACTTTCCGATTTGGAGGGTTTGCTTTGGCTTATGGGCAGCCCCGAAAAGGGCTTAAATATAATTCATACGGCAGGAACAAACGGCAAAGGCTCTTTTTGTGCCTATACGGAGAGTATTCTTCGTGAGGCAGGCTATAGCGTAGGTGTGTTTACATCTCCCCATCTTATTAAATATAACGAGAGGTTCAGCCTAAACGGAGAGGATATAAGCGACGAAGAGCTTGCAGCAGAGGTTTTTTACGTAAAAAACAAAGTTGAAGAATATTTCGGCGGAAAGAACGAATGGTTTTCATTTTTCGAAATTATGACCGCAGTCTGTTTTTCTTACTTTTCAAAAAAGAAACCTGATTTTCTTATTTTGGAAACAGGCTTGGGAGGACGGCTTGACTCAACAAACACAGTTAAAAATCCACTCTATACGGCGATTATGAAAATTGACCTGGACCATACTGAATTTTTGGGAAATACTATAGAGGAAATTGCGGCGGAAAAAGGCGGAATTATAAAGCCGAACCGCCCCTGTGTACTCTATCCCCGCCAACCTTCGGCATATCCTGTTATTAAACAAATTGCCGAAGAGAAAAATTCAAGGCTTTTTTACAGTGAAAGTATAGACTTAAATATTTTAAACTCCGATTACGACGGTATTGTTTTTGACATAGAAACGGAATATTTTAAATATAAGGCGCTTTGCTCAAAAATGGCAGGGCTTTATCAGCCCGGAAATATTGCCGCTGTTTTGACAGGGGTTGAAATTCTTAAGGATTTAGGGTATGATATAAACAAAGAGGCTGTTTACAGGGGAGTTGAAAAGGCTAAAATAAGGGGGAGAATGGACGTTGTCTCAAAAGACCCTTTGATTATTTTAGACGGCGCCCACAATATGAACGCAGGGACTGAATTTTCGGCTTATCTTAAGTCGGTGGGAAACAGATACGGCAAAATCACTCTTGTTACAGGGGTTTTGGCAGACAAAAATCCCGTTCCCCTTATAGAAAAGCTTTCCGAAAACGCAGACAGGGTTATACTTACGATGCCCCCTTCGAAAAGAGCCTTTAATCCCAATCCGGCTGAAATAAGCCTTAATAAGGAAACCTATTATATAAACGAGCCGAAAGCCGCCCTTGAAAAGGCTTTGAGCTTTAATGACGGAGCCGTTTTTGTAACAGGCTCACTCTATCTTATAGGGGAAGTAATGAATATCATAAACAGAGGGAAGGGAAAATTAAATGATAGATTTGAAAAAGGAAATAGAAAAATATAAACCCGTTTTGGAAATAGACGGTATTGAAGACGATATAAACAATAATGATGTTGAGGATATTATGGATTTGATTGAGATGCTTGAAAACAGAGAGTAAGAGAGGAAGTTTTGAATTATGGAACACAGTATGAACGATATATCAATATACAGATATAACAGCTGCGGAGAAACCTTACATTCTGCTGAAATTATGCACAGTAAGGGAAGATATGTGACTTCCCTTGACCGCAGTTTTTTCTCTCTTTTTAATGGAGTTAGGGCAATAATTGCCTTTGATGGCATTGAAAGCATAGATCACAGCGAGGTTACGGACTATTTTATACAAAATTATGTAAAGGAAAATGAAATTTTTGCAGATGAAACAGCGAAGTGGCTTGCGGAGGCTGTGGAAAGCAAGGAAAAGGAAGCTTGGCTTGACTTTTATTATCCTTCGGAAGAAGAGAACATGACACAAATAAAGAGAGCTAAGGCTTTTAAAGCAGAAGTTCAAAAGTATTTAATATCAAAGGGAATATTGGAAGATAAGAATTAATTTTATGGAGGTATAAGACTTTGAAATGTCTCCGATGCGGCGGTGAAATACATAGAAGTGACCGCCATTGCCACTATTGCGGCAGCGACGTGGCAATTATGATAAAGCTTAAAAAAATGTCCGACAAATATTATAATCGGGCTATAGATTTGGTGAAATTTTCAAATCTGACAGCCGCTCTTTACTGCTTAAAGCGGTCTATTGCCTGTAACAAGCGGAACATAAACGCCAGAAATCTTATAGGTCTTGTTTATCTTGAAACAGGTGAAGTGGGAGAGGCTTTTAAACACTGGCTTTTGAGTACATCATATAAGAAAACGGATAACAGAGCTGTTTATTATATGGAATATTCAAAGGAAAATATTGTTGAATTTGACAAGATGGATATGGGTGTTAAGATGTATAATGAAGCCCTTGAAATGTTGAAAACCGTAAATATAAGAAACGGAAGTACGGAGAAAATCCGCCGTTATCTCGATACGGTTATAAGCAAGCTTAAAGGAGCCCTTGAGTTTAACCCCCGGCTTTTAAAGGCGGTTAACTTAATGACTCTGTGTTATATTATTTCGGGAGAAAGAAGTAAGGCGCTTGAACTTACGAAATCTGTTCTTTATACGGATACTTCGAATATGCCTGCTTCTCTTCATTATCATATTCTCTGTCCCGACAGAACCCGTCCCCCTGTAAAAATAACGGGTAATATTGAGCAAAAGAAAAAAAGCACTGAGGTTCAGCCGCCGCCTATGGAGGAACAGGGCTTTTTCACGTCAACAATGTTTATGGAAGGAGCAGCCTTTCTTTTGGGTATGGTCGCCTGTGCGGCGGTTTTCGTTTTTCTCATTATACCCGGAATAAAACAGGCTAACGGTATTGAGACAGGTTTTCCGGGAGAGGCGGTTGTTTCCGACGGGGCGGTTGTAACGGAGAAATATTCCGAAAGCGATACGGAGCTTACCGTTCTTGACGTATCGGAAAGAGAGGCTAATATTGCCAAGGCTCGGGATCTGTATAATTCCTACTATTATGTAGATGCCTGCGACTTGCTTTACGGTATGGATACAACGGGAATTTCCGCCGAAAGCCTTGAAATATATAATTCAATAATATATAATGTAACTGTAAACGGCTGCAGCGCCCTTGCGGATTTGGGGCAGAAATCATATAACGAAGGTGATCTTGAGAATGCGGAAGGGTTCTTTAACAGAGTTCTTGCTTACACTCAGGACGCCGGAGATGATGAGGCTCTTTTGAAATCACGGTATACGGCAGTTTTCTATTTGGGAAGAATGGCTATGGACAGGCAGGATAACGAAGAGGCAGTAAGCCTTTTCCAACAGGTCAGAGATAACCACCCCGACAGAAAATATCAAAGCTATGCCGAAAGCTATTTAAGCAGCTTAGAGGGTACTGTTGAATAATTTTAACGGAGGATAAAAAATGGACTACAAACAGGCAGGTGTAGACGTAAATGTAGGTTATAAGTCTGTAGAGCTTATGAAGGAAAGTGTAAAATCAACCTTTCGCCCCGAGGTTTTAACAGAACTCGGAGGGTTTGGAGGGCTTTTCGACATATCAAAGGCTAAAAATATGGAGAAACCCGTTCTTGTTTCCGGTACGGACGGCGTGGGAACAAAAATTAAAATTGCATTTCTTACTGATAAACACGACACAGTAGGTATAGACTGTGTGGCTATGTGTGTAAACGATGTTGTTTGCAGCGGAGCGGAATGTCTTTTCTTCCTTGACTACATCACCTGCGGCAAAAACTATCCCGAAAAAATAGCGGAAATAGTTAAGGGTGTTTCCGAAGGCTGCAAACAGGCAGGCTGTTCCCTTATAGGGGGCGAAACGGCCGAACATCCCGGTCTTATGCCTGAAGATGAATATGACCTTGCCGGTTTTACGGTTGGTATTCTTGACAGCAAGAACGCCATTGACGGTTCAAAAATAAAGCCCGGCGATGTTTTAATAGGTATAGCCTCCAGTGGTATTCACTCAAACGGCTATTCTCTTGTAAGAAAGGTTTTAAACCCCACAAAGGAAAACATAAATGATTTCGTTCCGGAGCTTGGAAAGACTTTGGGCGAGGCTCTTTTAACCCCAACAAAGATTTACGTTAAACAGATTCTCGACCTTATATCTAAAGTAGAGGTTAAGGGCATAAGCCATATTACCGGCGGCGGCTTTATTGAAAATATCCCCAGAATTATGCCAAAGGGAACTAAGGCAGTTATTGAAGAAGGGACTTACGAAATACCGGCGATATTTACTCTTTTGGAGAAAAAGGGAAATATTGAGAGAATGTCAATGTATAATACCTTTAATATGGGCATAGGTATGGTTGTTTGTGTATCTCCCGAGAATGCCGAAAAGGCAATGGATATTCTTAAGGAAAACGGTGAAACGGCTTATAAAATAGGCTATACTGCCGAAGGTGACGGAATCGACATTATTTTGAAATAAACGGAGGGCATTGTTATGATTAAAATCGGCGCACTGGTTTCCGGCGGAGGAACAAACCTTCAGGCAATTATAGACAACATAAACGAAGGCAAAATTGACGGCAAAATTGTAACCGTAGTCAGCAACAAGGCGAATGCTTATGCTTTAGAGAGGGCTGCTAAATATAACATAGAAGGAACGGTTATAAAGGTTAAGGACTATCCCGACAGAAAAGCCTATTCACAGGCTCTAATCGACCACTTTAAGGAAAAACAGGTTGACCTTATACTTCTTGCAGGCTTTATGGTTATTTTAGACCCTGTTTTTACAGAGACCTTCCCAAATATGATTATGAACATACACCCGGCTCTTATTCCTTCATTTTGCGGTGAAGGCTTTTACGGTCTTCACGTTCACGAGGCAGCCCTTGAAAAAGGGGTTAAGGTAACGGGAGCAACAGTACATTTTGTAGACGGAAAAGCCGACAACGGCCCCATTATTCTTCAAAAAGCAGTAGAGGTAAGAGACAATGACACACCGGAAATCCTGCAAAAAAGAGTAATGGAAGAAGCAGAGTGGAAAATTTTCCCCGAGGCGGTATCGTTGTTTGCACAAGGTCGGCTTAAGGTAGAGGGAACTAAGGTAATAAGGCTCACCCTTTAAGGGGAGCTGTCACACCGCAGGTGTGACTGAGGGGTGCTGAAAATCGGCACGCCGGAACTTCACAGGAGGAAAATAAATGAAACTTTTAGTTATAGGCAGCGGCGGACGTGAACACGCTATTATTCACAAGCTGCTTGAATCAAAGAAAATAGAAAAGATATACTGTGCACCCGGAAACGGCGGAATTTCGGCTGAAGCTGAGTGTGTTCCCATTGGGGCAACAGACATAGAAGGGCTTGTTAAGTTTGCAAAGGAAAATTCAATTGACTTTACCGTTGTAGGTATGGACGATCCTCTTGTTATGGGTGTGGTTGATGCTTTTGAGGCTGAAGGGCTCAGGGTTTTCGGTCCCCGTAAAAATGCGGCGATTATTGAGGGTTCAAAGGCTTTTTCAAAGGAGCTTATGAAGAAATATAACATTCCCACAGCCAAATATGAAACCTTTGACGATTTCGAAAAGGCAGCGGAATATGTTAAAACACTTACGCCTCCCGTTGTTTTAAAGGCAGACGGCCTTGCTTTGGGAAAGGGTGTTTTAATCTGTCAGTCAACAGAGGAGGCAGAAGAAGGTCTTAAGGAAATGATGATTGATCAAAAATTCGGTAAAAGCGGCACAACCGTTGTTAATGAAGAATTTTTGACAGGTCCCGAGGTTTCCGTTCTTTCATTCTGTGACGGAAAGACAGTTGTGCCTATGGTTTCGGCGCAGGATCATAAGCGTGCTTATGACAACGATGAAGGGCTTAACACAGGGGGCATGGGAACATTCTCCCCCAGCAGGGTTTACGGCGAAAAAGAGGCAAAAGAGGTTATGGAGAAAATCTGCATACCTACCGTTGAGGCTCTTAACAAAGAAGGCAGAACTTTTAAAGGCATTATCTATTTCGGGCTTATGCTGACGAAAGACGGTCCCAAGGTTATAGAATATAACTGCCGTTTCGGCGACCCGGAAACTCAGGTTGTTCTTCCAAGATTAAAGTCAGACCTTTTGGAAATTTTCGAGGCCTGTGTTGACGGAACTCTCGACAAGTTAAACATAGAGTGGGACGACGGCGGAGCAGCTTGTGTTGTTATGGCATCAGGCGGATATCCCGTAAGCTATAAGAAGGGCTATGAAATAACAGGCATAGAAGAGGCTGAGAAAGATCCGTCAGTAAAGGTTTACCACGCAGGAACAGCCGTAAAGGACGGAAAATATTATACAAACGGCGGCAGAGTTATAGGAGTAACCGCCACAGGCTCATCTCTTGACGAGGCTATAAAAACAGCCTATAAGGCAGTGGATAAAATCGATTTTAAGGATAAGCATTTCCGTAAGGATATAGGCATTAAAATTTATAAATAAAAATTATATTAAGAAGAGGATTTTGCTTAAATTTGTGAGAAAAATCCTTTTTTTGGTTATATGGGAGGTACACTTGTTATGGGACAACAACACATTACAAAGAAAACCGGCAGCGAAAGAAAAATCTCATTTGAAACATTCGCTGACCTATTTTATTCCGAAACAAATATGAAATATCTTGAAAATGTTGTTTCTAAAATAAATAACGGAACGGCAATTTTAAAAGAACACAATATAATTGAGGTGTAATAAGGATTTGTTTTTTGCCGGAAATAAAGAACATTATGACAAAAATTAAACCATTTAAGCATAAGAAAAATGCTGCTGTTGACAAATGATGTAAGCTGTTGTATAACGAGTCTATAAAACAATAAAGGGGGGACTTTTATGGCAAGTCTTTTGTTTTTAATAGCAGTAATTTTATTTTTTAAATGGCAGGCAAACAGTGTTAACAAAAAAGTAGACAATTACCCTTTGTGGAAGGTTGACTCCGTAAAAATGGTGAAAGACGCAGACAAGCCTAAGTCGGAAATACGGCGTAATCTAATAGAAGGCAAATATGACTATGACCCTGTGGGAAAAATGACACCTTACCAAAGGGAGCGGTATGAAACTCAAAAAAATTTATATTTTTCAGCAAAAGCGGCAAGTAAAGCGGCAAAAAAACAAATAATTATTTACGGCGGTATGAAGGTTATAATCCTTGTGCCGCTGTTATTTTTTATTAAACTTAGCTTTAAGGTTTGTTTTCGTCAATATTTTTACCGAAATCGGCTTGAAACATAAAATTTCATTAAAAACAGCTTGAAAAAAAATCTCATTCTGATATAATTAAACAGATGTATTGTGCGTAGGAAAGTTCTAAAAAAGTTAAAAGCCGGTTTCAGAATTTCCCTATGCTTATATGCATACTCACAATTTATAATCAGGAGGGACACATTTTGATTGAAGTAAAAAATCTGACTAAGCGGTTCGGAAAGATAACAGCTGTCGATGATGTAAGCTTTACCGTAAACGACGGTGAAATAGTGGGTTTTCTGGGTCCAAACGGCGCAGGAAAGTCAACCACAATGAATATGATGACAGGGTTTATTTCTTCTACCGAGGGAACGGTTGTTATAGACGGATATGATATTTTGGAAGAACCGGAAAAGGCGAAGAAAAGAATAGGCTATTTGCCTGAGATGCCGCCGGTTTACGGTGATATGACGGTTACCGAATATTTGGAATTTGTCTGCGACCTTAAAAAGGTTGGTATATTCCAAAAGAAAGGAATGATTAAGGAGATTATTTCTTCCGTAGGGCTTGAAAATGTTAAAAACAGAATAATAAAGAATCTTTCAAAGGGCTACCGTCAGAGAGTGGGTTTGGCTCAGGCTCTTGTGGGAAACCCGGGCACACTTATTCTTGACGAGCCTACAGCAGGGCTTGACCCGAAACAGGTTCTTGAAATGAGAGATGTTATAAGAGGGCTGGGAGAGAAACATACCGTTATATTAAGTTCTCATATTTTACAGGAAGTAAGCGCTGTCTGTGACAGAGTAATTATTATAAACAAGGGCAAAATCGTTGCCTCCGACAATACAGCAGCTCTTTCCGACAAAATCGTAGGAAACAGAGTTGTGGTTGAAATTAAGTGCGACCCTGTTGAGACGACGGAAGAAAAAGAAATTATTACCGATATTACGGAAAGTGCAGAAGAAGTTTCCGAGGGCGGCGAAACCGCAGAGACTTTTGAAACTCCAGAAATTACGGCGGCGGGAAAGAATATAGATGAGATTTTCGAAGTCTTCGATATGCCGGCTGTTATTCAAAGTGTTGAAATAAATGTTAAAGAGGGAAGTATCGAGATTACGGCAGAAGGCGAAGAAGGGGAAGACATAAGAGAAATTCTTTACAACATATGCCGTGAAAACAATTTTGTACTTCTTGTTTTAAAGCCTGTTGACGTAAGCCTTGAAGACATATTTATAAGCGTTATAAACGGAAATATGGAAGAAGAGGAGCTGCTTAATGCGGCGATGGAAGAAGAACCGGCTGAAACAGAGGAAACCGAAACAGCCGAATCAACGGAAGAAACGGAAGTACAGGCTGAGACTGAATCGGCAGGAGAAACGGAAACGGCTGAGTCTCCGGCTGAAGATGTGACAGAAGAGCTGAAGGAGGAAAAAGAAAATGACGGCAATTTATAAAAAGGAAATAAGAACCTATTTTAACACCCTTACAGGGTATATTTTCCTCGGTTTTTTTGTGGCAATAACAGGCATCTATTTTATGATTAACAATATGAGTACGGGCAGCTTAAACTATGCCGATACTTTAGCAGGCTCTCTTATGCTTTTTTGGATATTGATTCCCGTTTTGACAATGAGACTTTTTGCCGAAGAGGCGAGACAGAAAACAGACCAGTTGCTTTTTACATCGCCTGTCAGTGTATGGGGCATTGTTTTGGGAAAGTTTCTTGCGGCGGTTTCACTTTTTGCCGTCGGTGTTATAATAACGGGAATTTTCCCCTTTATACTGAGCCGTTTAGGTACAATTGCCGTTGAGAAAACAATCAATGTTATGTTCGGCTATTTGATTTTGGGCTGTGCGCTTATTTCAGTAGGTATTTTTATTTCAGCTCTTACGGATAACCAGATTGTTGCGGCTGTTGCTACATTTGCGGCGTTGTTCGTGCTTTTTATGATAGACAGCTTTACGGCGGAAATGCCTATTTCATCTGTTTCATCACTTGTTTTTGCCGGTATTGTTATTATTGTTATTGCCTTAATACTTTACTGCACTGTTAAAAACCTTATTGTAAGCGCTGTTTTTGCGGTTATTGCGTTAGCCGCAGAAGGAGCTTTATATTATTTAAATCCGTCCCTTTATGACGGGCTTATTTCAAAATTTTTCGGTTGGTTTTCAATGATAACAAGATTTGAAAACTTCTATGCAGGGGTTTTCTCTCTTGCCGATACGGTATATTATATAAGCTTTGCATTTATATTTATATACTTAACGGTTAACACTATCGAAAAACGCAGATGGTCATAAGGAGGGAAATATAATGAAAATCAGTGATAAAAGATTAAGATACGGCACGTATTCAACACTTTCCGCAGTTGTTGTTATAGCTATTGCGGTGGTTATAAACCTCATTGCCGGAAAAGTCAATTATAAAAAGGATTTAACTCCCAATTCTATTTATGCCATAACCGAGGCAACACAGAGTGTTTTGGACGGCTTAACAGATGACGTAACAATATATGCTCTTTACCAGACAAACCAGGAGGATTCGGTTATTACCCAGGTTTTAGACCAGTATGAAAATGCCTCGGGAAAGATAAGCGTTTCCGTAAAGGACCCTGTTCTTTATCCACAGTTTGTTGAAAAATATACAGACGGCGGTTCTGTTTCCACAGGCAGTCTTATTGTGGAATGCGGAAAGAAATATAAGATTGTTCCCTCATTTGAGCTTTATTCAACGGGAACCGATTATTTAACGGGAGATTCTACTCAAAATATAAGTGCGGAAAGTAAAATTACAAGCGCAATACAGTATGTTACGGCGGAAAGTCTTCCTGTTATATATACGGTAACGGGACACAACGAAATGACACTTTCCGACTTGGGAAGTCCTCTTGCCGAAGATTTGGAAACAGCCAACTACGAGGTTAGGGAAATAAATCTTTTTGACGAGGATATCCCCGAAGACTGTTCAATTCTTCTTTTGACAACACCTCAAAGCGACTATACGGCAGACGAAGCCGCAAAGGTTAAGGCTTATCTTGCAAATGACGGAAGAGCACTTTTCCTTATTGACTATATGTATAATACATTTGAAAATGTATCAAGCATACTTGCGGATTACGGTGTATCTCTTGATAATCCCGTTATATTTGAGGGCGACGCAAATTATCAATATCAAAACTACCCTACGGCTATTCTTCCCGATATAGCAATTCACGATGCTACGGCGGAAATGGCTCAGTCAAGAGCTCTTTTCTTAACAGCCTACGGCATAACAACCCTTGATGACAAGCGTGTTTCAACAACTGTAGAGCCTCTTCTTACAACCTCATCTTCCGCCTTCGGAAAAATGACCGAAGACGAAACAATTACAAAGCAGGAAGGCGACACAGACGGTCCCTTTGATGTGGCTGTTGCGGTAACAGACAACACATATACCGATACATCTCACATAACAAAGCTTATTGTTTGCTCGGGCTATTACTACACACTGTATGCTCAGGCAGATGCAATGGTAAGCTACGGAAATTCACAGTTTGTTATGGGCTGTGTAAAATGGCTCAGTGACAATTATGACACGAGCACAGTAACAATTGCATCAAAATCACTTGCATCGGAAACATTTTATACCGATTATGCCCAGTCGGAAAGAATAAAATATACCTGTGTAATTTTCCTCCCTGTTTTCATTATAGGAATGGGCTTTGTTGTTTGGCTTTCAAGGAGGAATAAGTAAATGAAGAAAAAACTGCCTGTGCTTATAGGGCTTATTGTTCTTCTGGCGGTTTTGTCGGCTGTTTACGTTATATACAGCAACAGTGAAAACGAAGATGAAACAGCGGTGGCGGAGGAGGAAGAAGAAACTTCCGATGCAAATTCATCTTCCGTAGTTTTCAAAGCAGCCGATGATATTGATATAACGGAAATCAGAGCGGTAAGAAATGAAATTCCCGACGGTCTTTATATATATGAGCCTTATGACTTAAATGACAGAGAATTAAAGATATATTTAAGCGATGACGACAGCTATTATATAGAAGGCTATGAAACCTGTGTTTTAGGGGAAAATATGAGCGGCTATATAAGCGGTTTTCGTTCTGTTATTGCCGAAACGGAGCTTACTGACCATGATGAGCTTTCCGCCTACGGTCTTGACAGCCCCAAGGGTGAATTTTATTTAACATTAAGCGACGGTTCCGAGGTTGTAATTTCCGTAGGCAATGCCACAGCCGACAAGGTGGGACATTATGTTAAAATTTCAGACAGCGACAGTGTATATGTGGTTGTGGATTCTCTTTTGTCAAGCTGGTTTTACGGTTTAAACGATTTGCTTGACAAAACCCTTCCGGAACTTAATTTAGAGGAAATTACATTTGTTTCCGTTGTAGGTGAAGCTGCCGAAAAGGATCTTCTTATGAGCTATGAAGAAGAGGATTCTTCCGCAGAGGGAAACAACCTTACAACCCTTATAATGCATAACCCGGTAAGCGGTCTTGTTGTTTATCCCTATAACTTACAGACTACAATATTAAGCGGTTTCAGTCAGCTTAAGCTTTGTGATATAGTTGAAATAGGGGCGAAGGATTTAAGCCTATACGGTCTTGATGAGCCTCAGTATGAACTTACCTTTATTGACACCGAAACGGTTTTTGCTCTTGATATAGGCTATTCCGCAGACAATACCTATACCTACTGCAAGCTGCCCGAAGGCGATATTGTTTACACAACCTATACAGCCGGAGTTGACCCTGCCGTAAATTACAATATTTACGAATTTGTGGAAAGGTTTGTCAATCTCCAGTACAGACGAAATATAGATAATGTTTCGATTGAAACCTCCGATGGAAAAAACTATGTTCTATCTTTCGGAGAAGACAGTGTAAATAAAGAAGGGGTTGACAACAGAGTAGCAGACCTAAATGGGAAGCAGTATGAAAGAACGGAAATTTCAGACTTTTATCAGCTTCTTGTAGGCATTGTGTTTGAACGAATAGAGGAAAATTCCGAAATAACGGGAGAACCGGGAATGACGATAAGCTATACTCTTCTTGACGGCTCAGTCAGTACTGATAAATATTTTGACTATGATTCAAACTATTATATAGTGGAGAAGGACGGAGTTTCAACAGGCTTTATTGTCAGCAAAACCTATGTAAGCAGAATGCTTACGAAGGCGGCAGAGCTTACCGCCGAAGGCTGATAACAACAATATACAGAAAACCTTTCACCGCTGCTTGATTTGAGCGGCGGTATTATAATGAGAAAATAAAGTATTGAAAATATGTGAGGGGTTGTGTATAATTAAAATGAATAAATATTTGATTTGGAGGAAATTAAAATGGCTATAAAAATTGTGAACAATATGGGAGTTATTTCTATTGACAACGATATAATACAAAATCTGGCGGCAATTACGGCTTTAGAGTGTTACGGCATCGCCGGTTTGGCGGCTGAAGATTCGGAAAAAGCCGAAATTCTCGAAGAAGACGAATATTCTAAGGCTGTTTCTCTTAAATTTTCGGAAAAGTCTATAAGTATAGATGTTCACGTTATTGTTAATTACGGAGCAAATATACAGTCTGTAGGGGATAATGTTATTGAATCCGTAAAGAGCAAGGTAGGAGATTATACAGGGGTTAAGGTTTCAGATGTGGGAGTATTTATCGAAAGAGTTTCAATGGAATAAGTCTATTCGAATTAGAACTGATATATATGGATATTTATGATGATATTGGCAGTATAAAAAATGTGGGGGAAAAGCGCAGGGAGCTTTTAAACAAGGTCGGTATATATACCGTAAAGGATTTATTGGAATATATACCGAGAGATTATACAGACAGAAGTCAAATTACCCCTTTAAACGAGGTTGAACCGGGAGAAGAATATACCGTTAAGGCTAAAATAAAAGGTGATTTTCAGGTTTTTCCCAGAGGAAAACTGAAAATAGTAAAAACGGTTATTTCCGACGGAAAAGGGGAGGCGGCTGTTGTTTGGTTTAATCAGACTTATCTTAAAAACAGCCTTGACAGAAGTAAGGAATATCTTTTTACAGGGACTTTTAACCTTGTAAACGGCAGACTGACAATGACAGCTCCTGACTTTGACCCGGTAAGAGAGAAAGAAAGTCTTAATGCCGGCAGGATTGTGCCCAAATATCGCCTGACAAAGAATTTAAACCAAAAGCTGTTAAGGCGGCTAATTTATGAAACAATAGGCGAGGCGGAGTCTCTTGTCAGGGAGTTTATTCCCCGATATATAAGAGAGGAATATAACCTCTGCGATAGGGTTTATGCCCTTAAAAACATACATTTCCCCGAAACCTCAGAGGCTTTTTTCGATGCAAGACGAAGACTTGTTTTTGAAGAGCTTTTAATTCTTCAGCTCAGACTTTTGATGCTTAAGGGTGAGATTAAAAAGAAACAAAGCGGCATAAAGTTCAGCTTTTTTGAAACGGAGCCTATTGTTGACAGACTGCCCTTTAAGCTGACAAAAGGGCAGGAAGAAACCTTAGACGAGATAACAGCCGATATGGAAAGCGGCTGCCCTATGAACAGGCTTGTTCAGGGAGACGTAGGCTCGGGAAAGACAGCTGTGGCGGAGATTTGCGCCTATATAGCCTATATAAACGGAGCACAGACAGCTGTTATGACGCCTACCGACGTTTTGGCAACACAGCATTATGTTACATTTAAGGAGCTTTTTTCAAAACTGGGTGTAGAGGTTGTTCTTCTTAAAGGGGCTTTGAAGGCAAAAGAAAAGCGTGAAGTAAAGAAGAAAATTGCCGAAGGGAGCGCTCATATTATAATAGGAACCCACAGCCTTATACAGGAAGGTGTGGAGTTTAAGGAGCTTGGGCTTGTAATAACCGACGAACAGCACCGTTTCAGTGTAAATCAGCGGCGGCTGCTTACGGCAAAGGGCGAAAACCCTCATACTCTTATTATGTCGGCAACACCTATCCCCAGAACTTTGGGGCTTATACTTTACGGCGATTTGGATATTTCCACAATAAGAACTATGCCGGCAGGAAGACAGGTTATAAACACGAGTTATGTCAATTCTTCTTATCACGAGAGAATATTTAAATTTATTCTTAAACATATAAAAGACGGAAGACAAGCTTATATTGTCTGCCCGATGATAGAGGAAAACGACAAAACCGAACTGAAATCAGTCAAGGCTTTTGTTAATGAGCTTGAGGGAACCTGTCTGAGGGAGGTAAGACGGGGTTTCGTCCACGGGAAGATGAAACCCGTGGAAAAACAAGAGGTTATGGACAGGTTTGCCGCCGGAGAGATTGACCTTCTTGTTGCCACAACGGTTATAGAAGTAGGTATAAACGTGCCCAATGCAAGTATTATGGTTATAGAGAATGCCGAAAGGTTCGGTCTTTCACAGCTCCATCAGCTGAGAGGAAGAGTAGGCAGGGGAAAATATCAGTCCTACTGCATACTTGTAAGCGACAGCAAAGGCGGGGAGGCAAAGGAAAGACTTAAGGTTATGGTTAAAAATTTTGACGGTTTTGACCTTTCCGAAAAGGACTTAACCCTGAGAGGTCCGGGTGATTTTTTCGGCTTAAGACAGCATGGTCTTCCGGAGTTTAAAATAGCAAACCTGTATAAGGATATGCCGATTTTAAAAGAGGTTCAGGGGCTTACGGCGAAAATTTGGGAAACAGATAAATTTTTGGAAAAAGAAGAAAACCGAAGTCTTAAAGAAAGAATAGAAGAGGTATTCGGAGTGTATGAAAACTATCAGGCAGGTTTATAGAAATATGTTTTTATAATAAAACTATAAGGGTCTTGAATACCATTGTACTGTAAAAGGGATAATGAAAACCAGCAGCTTTGCCGTTTTTCATTATCCCTGTATTTATAAATAAAGTTACTGTTTAAAAGCTGTGTTATTCTCCCTCAAAAGCCACAACCGTCTGTACGTCATAGCCCTCAAGAAGTTTTCTGCCACCTAAGTCGGGAAGTTCTATTGCAAACCTTAAGGCGGCAACGGTTCCGCCCATTTCCTCCACAAGCTCACAAATTGCCTTTGCAGTTCCGCCGGTTGCAAGAAGGTCGTCTACAATTATAACCTTGTCACCCGGGTTAATAGCGTCCTTATGTATTTCCAAAACCTCACTGCCGTATTCAAGAGAATATTCTTTTCTCACTACTTCGGCAGGGAGCTTTCCATCTTTACGTATGGGAATAAAGCCCTTTTTAAGATTATAAGCAAGGGGCATACTGAAGATAAAGCCTCTTGACTCGGGACCGGCTATAAGGTTAAAGTCATAGCCCACAAGGCTGTCGGCTATTTCGTCTATTGTGGCTGTCATAGCAATAGGATCCTTTAAAAGTGTTGTAATATCCCTAAACATTACACCCTTAGCCGGGAAGTCGGGAATTGTTCTTATGCTGTCTAATATAATACCCATTAATATTCACTCTCTTTCATCTTTCAGCTTAAACGGACTTTCGAAAGTCCGTAATTAATATTTGTACGCTTTCATTTCCATTGTATACATTTTTTTCTATTTGGTACACAATATCCGCAAAAAATTGGAGAACATTGTTTCCCGAATATACCTCCTCCCATTTTCGGGCGCCGTATTCGGAAATTACAAAAGCCTTCAGCTTGTCGAATATACCGAAACCGACACCTCTTAACTCCTTTTCTTCGTGGAAAAAGACGAACTGAACAAAATTTCTGTTTTTCCCCACAAACCTTATTCGCTTTATATAAACACTCCTTGCCGCAAAGACAGGGGCGGAATTTCCAACACCGAAAGGTTTCATTTTTTCAAGCTGACTGCAAAGCCCAAGGTCAATCTCGGAAAAGCCCAGTTCCCTGTCGATATAGATTTTTTCCACCATATCCTCGGGCTTAAGACTGCAGCCTTCATTAAGCCGCCGTCTCAGCTCATCAACATTTTCTTTGCGAAGAGTTAAGCCTACAGCCTGTCTGTGACCGCCGAATCTCACAAGCAAGTCCCGGCAGAGGTCAACAGCCGAAAACATATCATAGGTTTCAACGGATCTTCCGGAGCCTTTTACATAATCTTCTCCGTCTGTAAGAATAATCGTGGGACGTGAAAACCTCTCCGTTATTCTGCCTGCCGCAAGACCGGCTACACTTTCGTGTATATCCGGTTGATATTCAACAATAACCTTGTCAAGCTCTTTTGCAGAAATTGAGCTTACTGCCTTTGCAAAGGCTTCGTCTGTTAAGGCTTTTCGCTTGTCATTGAGAACCTTAAGCTCGTCTGCCAAGGTTCTTACCCTGTTTACATCGCTTGAGAGAAAAATGTCTATATAATCCGCCGCTTTGGCCATTCTTCCGGCGGCATTTATAAAGGGACCTATTATAAAGCCTATTGTATGGTCGGTTATTTGCTTTCCCAGAATACCCTGAACGGCAACAATCTCTCTTATTCCGGGATTTGTGTTCTTTTTGGAGTTCATAAGCCTTAAGCCCATATGGGCAATAACCCTGTTTTCCCCTTTAAGCTCCACCATATCGCAAAGTGTGGCAACAGCCGCAAATATAAACAGCTCCGCCTCTTTTTCAATCTGCATATCCAAACTGTCATAAAGCCCTCTTATAAACCTGTATGACAGACCTCCGGCACAAAATTCTCTGAAAGAATAGCCGCAGGTTGAAATTTTCATATCTATGAGAGCGTCTGCCTCCGGAAGAAACTCCCTGTCTCCGTTTTTATGAGGGGAATGATGGTCTAAAATAATCAGTTTCATTCCCAAAGACTTTATATAGCCGCATTCCTCAAGGGCGGAGATACCGTTGTCACAGCACATTATTAAATCGGCTCCGCTTTCCTTAAGTTTTTTAACAGCCCCCATATTAAGACCGTAGCCCTCTGAAAATCTGTCGGGTATGTAATAATCAACATTTCCCCCAAGCCCACGAAGTCCCTTCACAAGTATAACCGTACTCATGACCCCGTCGGCATCATAGTCGCCGTAGACTGTTATTTTTTCTCCGGATTCAATACTTGTTTTTATTATTTCATAAGCTCTTTTAAATTCTTCAAGGGCGGAGATATTTCCTAAATTTTCTAATTTCGGGTTTAAGTAGCCCAGCGCCTCATTTCTTGACACAATTCCTCTGTTAAAAAGGGAAACTGCCAAAACAGGGGAGATACCCAAATCCCTTGCCATAAGAAAAGCACCTTTTTTAGTTCCTTTTAAAATCCATTTCATTCATATAAACCTCTGTTTGCACAGTCTTTTATAC
>JAJQBF010000108.1 GCA_021203425.1 Clostridiales bacterium
TAATTAAATTTTAATGATGCTTTAACTTTATAAAAAATAAGGTGTGCGATATTGATTTAAGGGATATAAAAATTATGTAAACCAAATTTTATAAAGGAGGTTTTTTATGAAAAAAGAAAGGCTTATATCGCTTTTGCTTGTTTCTTGTATGACAATTTCAAGTTCCGTTTTCGGAGCCGACTTGGGGGACGCCGACGGAAACGGGGTTCTTACGGCAAACGATTCCGCCAGAGTTTTAAGCTATGTTTTAGACTCCGAGTCTGTTGTAATGACTGATGAAGAGATGGAAAATGCCGATGCGGATAAATCGGGGGAAATAACAGCATATGATGCATTGATTATCCTTATGAAGGTTTTAAACTCGGCTTATCAGTTCCCGGACAACAGTTCTTCCGGAGGTGATTCCGAAGAAACAACCGAAACACAAACGGAAACAACAACCGAAGAATCAACGGCAGCCGAAACCGAAACAACTACGGAAGAAATTACGGAAACAACCACGGAAACCGGAGGTTCATCTTCAGAGGAAGAATCGGAAGAAACAACGGTTTACAGCGGAAGTTATTATATTGCTTTGGCAGACGGCGGCTCAAAGGTTTATGCTTATTCCGACGGGTCGGTGGGAGATGAGCTTACAGAACAGGAGGCTGTAACCGTTGACGGCGACATAATATATATTGTTGAAGAAGGTACATATTATGTTGAAGGAGAATTAAGCGAGGGTCAGCTTTCCGTTTCGAGCGACTTATCCAAGAAAAAAGAGGTTGTTATTTACCTTATGGGTGTTGATATAACAAACTCGGCAACGGCTCCCTTTAATGCAGGAGGAAGTGTTGTGACGGTTTACCTTGCCGACGGAACTGTAAACACGTTTACGGATAATTCAACAGCGGCATATTCCGGTTATTTAACTTCTGCAGCACCTAAAGGCGCCTTTTACTCCAAGCGTGACTTAACCATAGACGAAAGCGGAACCCTTGTTGTAAACGGAAATTACAGCAACGGCTTAGTCTGTGGCGCCGATCTGACCGTAAAGGGCGGTGCAAATGTGACGGTAAATGCTGTTAAAAACGGTATTAAAGGGGATAACGGTGTTTCCTTCGGAAAGAAGACGGGAGAAATAAACGTAACCGCACAGACAGGCGACGGAATTAAGTCCGATGCCATAAGCAGCGATACATATTATACCTCCGACGGAAGTCAGTTAAGCTCAGCTGTTTACGGTATAGAGGCCGACAAGGGCTATGTTGAAATTAAAGGCGGAACAATTAATATCAATGCCGGAGGGGACGGTATTCAGGCGGACAATTACTTTACAATGTCAGCCGGAACTCTTGATATTACCTCTGCGGCAAAGGGTATTAAGGCAAACGAATGTATGCTTTATGTTGTTGAAACAGGAGACGATGATAACGACTATATAACCTATGATAAAGGCGGAAATATAATCTATTTAAGCGGCACACTGTCAATCAGCGGAGGAACAATAACGATAGATTCGGGAGAAGACGGTTTAAGAGGCTGTGAAAGCATAGATATATCCGGCGGAACCATAGATATTACCGTAGGCACAGGCGCAGACGGCGGAACAAACGACGGTATTCAGGTTGGTGAAAACACAGACACAACCTCAACGGACAGCGATGGAAATACAGTTACAACAAGAGAAACCACTTTAAAAGGAACAATTACGGTCAGCGGCGGTTCTGTTAATATAAGCGGCGCAACAGACGACGGAATTGTTTCAAACGGTGATTTTATAATGACTGACGGAACAATAATAGGAGAGGCAGACTGTGATTTCTTTAAGGTTTATGACAACGTTGAAATCAGCGGCGGAACTGTGGATATTGTTTCCGGCGGTGACGGAATTCAGTCGGGAAAGGCTCTTGTGACAACAACCGATTCAGACGGAAATGAAACCGAGAAAGACAGCTACACAGACGGAAACATAACCATCACAGGGGGAACCTTCACAATTCTTGCCAATGAGGGTATTTCAAACACAACTGTAGCAAATGAAACCGATCCGGAAAGTTGTAAGGGAATAAAGGCAAACACAAACCTTAACATAAGCGGCGGAACCTTTACTGTAGACAGTGCCGACGATTCCATACATTCAAACTATAATGTAACAATCACCGGAGGAACCTTTGACCTGGCAACTCTTGACGACGGTGTTCATGCCGACAATGTATTAACTCTCGGAACGGAAAACGGAGCGGCAGAGGACTTCACAATAGATATTTCAACTTCATATGAAGGTATTGAAGGCTCGGTTATAAATCTTTTAAGCGGAACAAGCTATATTTATTCGACTGATGACGGTATAAATGCCGCAGGATATTATGACACAGCCGGCAATTATTATGAAGAAACATCTTCTTCAGGCTCAGGCGGCTGGAACGGAAATATGTGGGGCGGCGGAAACCAAACGGCAGACGATACAGCGCCTTACGGTATGCTCTATGTTAAAGGCGGCTGTGCCTATGTTGAAGCTCCCAACGGCGACGGCTTAGACTCAAACGGCAGTATTGAAATGTCAGACGGTGTTGTTATTGTAAACGGTCCCGGCAGCAGCAATACAGCAAATGATGTATTTGACTACGGCGACAGTGGCTCCGATTATTTCAAGGTTACAGGGGGAACATTAATAGGCGCAGGCTATAATATGAGCAATATTTCAATTTCTCTAAGCGGACAGGGCAGTGCATCAACATCAAGTCAAAGCCAAAGCGGTCCCGGCGGTATGGGCGGTCCGGGAAGTCAGGGCGGAACAACCTCCAGTTCGGCAGGAAACCCCGTAAAGGCGACGACTGACAGTGGAAATATTGTCTTCATACCTAAGCTCAGCTGGAATTATATGTATATAACAACTCCCGATATGACACAGGGCAGAAGCTATACTATTTCAAGTATAAACAGCTATTCCGGCGGAACAGAAGTTTTAGGGGTAACCGAAAACGGTAAATATTAAGGTCTTGTTGAAAACGCAGACTGAGAAAGTATAAAAAGAGGAGCAGATTTCAGGTCTGCTCCTTTTTGGGTGTTTACTAATCTTTTTTTATAAACTTCTATATGTGCCGCATACCACCATACTATAAAAGCCCCGATTGCTGCGTGCTTGACACACTTCCACAATCGGTCCGGTACTCGCTGCTCCGGACTATCGTCCTACGCTGCTCATACCGGGGAGGTTGTCTGATAGACAGTCAGCTGTGCAAACCCTGTTTGCCCATCTGTCTATCTATCGACAACGCTTTTATAGTAATATCGTGTTCAATCATATTTGCCGTTCCGTTTTCTATTTTGGATATGACACTGTTGAGATGTCGCATATTACTTTCAGAACGGATCAGACGATTACGTTGTTTTTTTCTCGGGAAATATATTTTTTTTCTTAAACTCACGGAGCGTGGCGGCGGCAGAATAGAGTGCGGCGGCAAGCTCGGCTATCCAGAAGGAATACCAGGCAAAGGAGATGCCAAAGAACTTCGTAAACACATACATTACGGGAATAAGAAGTATAAACTGTCTTATTCCTGTTCCGAGCATATTTACAACACCGTTTCCCAAGCCTGACACAGAGTAACCCAGTACTAAGGTTATTGAGGCGAATATAAATGTTACGGAAATTATTCTGAGAGCCGGAACACCCATAGCAAGCATTTCGTTACTTGCGGAGAAGAGCTTAAGCAGGGGAGAGGGTATAATCAGAAAAATTATTGTTGCTGCTGCGGCTATTCCTACGGCAATAGGTATAATAGACTTGAAAAGCTCTACGATACGGTGTTTTTTGTCTGCTCCGTAGTTATAGCCCACAATGGGAATTGCAGCCTGACCCAAGCCGTTCATAGGCATAAACAGGAAGTTTTGAAGCTTATAGTATACACCGAAAAAGGCAACGGCTGTAGGGGAGAAGGGCATTAAAATAACATTTGCGGCGGCTATCATAGCGCTGCTTAAGCCCTGAGTTATAATTGTAGGCAGACCTACCTTATATATCTGAAGAAGAACGGATTTTTCGGGCTTGTAGCCGGAAAAGCTTACCTTTACATAAGGGTTGTGAATTTTGTTTAATAAAACAGCTAAAAATGCTGTTACCCACTATCCTATAACAGTTGCTATGGCTGCACAGCCGATTTCCATAGCAGGAAAACCCAAAAGACCGAAAATCAAAATAGGGTCTAAAACAATATTTGTAAGGGCGCCGGCAACAAGTGTTACCAAACTGTCGAAGGTGTTGCCCACTGCCGTTAAAAAACGCTGAAACATTGTGCCTATGAAGGTTCCTCCGCAGAACAGCATACAGATAAAGAGATATTTGCTGCAATAATCGGCAATAACCTCGTCATCTGTGAACAAAGCGGAAAAGGAATCCGACCAAAAGCTCAGAATCATAAAAACAAACATTCCCATAAGGGCGAGTATAATTCCCGTTACGGCAATGTTAGCTGTAATTTTATAGTCCTTTGCGCCGACGCTTTTTGCCAAAAGGGCGTTTATGCCTACGCTTGTACCTACCGATACGGCTATCATCATAATTTGTACGGGAAAGGCGAGTGATGTGGCGGTAAGAGCCGTTTCCGAAAGCCTTGCTACGAAGATACTGTCTACTATGTTGTAAAGTGACTGAACCAAAAGTGAAATCATAAGGGGCCAAGACATATTAATAAGAAGCTTTGTCATATTCATAGTCCCCATTTTGTTCGCAGAATTCATAATTACCTCCTTAAATATTGTAAATATCATATAAAAGCTATATAAAAGCCCGATTGCGGTCTGCCTGACGCACTTTTGCTTTTACAAAAAAATGTGCAAACCAAAATAACGGTTTGCACATAGTATAAGCTACTATCGGTCGCTTTCGTAGTTTCATTATATCACATAAAAAATCAAAATGTCAAACATTTTTGACAGAGTTTTTATCTTTTGTTGCTGTTTCTCCAGATTTTTGCCTTTTCGGCGCCCTTAATAAGCTCTTCTCTGAAATCGGGGTGGGCTATGGAAATAAGGGCTTTGGCTCTTTCCCAACTTGTTAAGCCTTTAAGACAAACCTTGCCGAATTCGGTAACTATGTAGTGAGTGTTTGCTCTTGTGTCGGTAACTATGCTTCCTTCGGTTAAGGTGGGCTTAATTCTGCTCTGAAGTTCACCGGATTTTGTCTTGAAGGTTGATGAAAGACAGACAAAACTCTTTCCGCCTTTTGAAAGGTAAGCCCCCATAACGAAGTCAAGCTGTCCGCCGGCGCCGCTTATGTGTTTTGTGCCTGCAGATTCGGCATTTATCTGACCGAAAAGGTCTATATCAACGGCATTATTGATTGATATAAAATTATCAAGGGCGGCAATTGAGCGAATGTCATTTGTATAGTCAACGGGGGCGCTCATACACTCGGGGTTATCGTTTAAATAGGCATAAAGCTTTTGAGTTCCGGCGCCGAAAGCGTAAACCTGTCTGCCTTTATCGATATTTTTCTTTGAACCGTTGATTTTACCTGCTTTCGCAATGTCAACAAAGGCATCAACATACATTTCGGTATGTACGCCCAAATCCTTAAGGTTAGACTCGGCTATAAGGGAACCTACGGCATTGGGCATACCGCCTATTCCAAGCTGAAGACAAGCCCCGTTGGGAATTTCTTCTACAATCAGCTTTGCCACTGTTTTATCAACTTCCGAAGGTTCTCCGCTGCCGCCCATAATTCCGATAGGGGGGTTGTCGCTTTCAACAATCATATCAACATCATTTATATGTATGCCTTCCTGAAAACCGCCGAGACAGCGTGGCATATTTTTGTTTACCTCAACGATTACAACCTTGCTTTTTTCACAAACAGCCGCAAGATGTGACGCATTGGGACCGAAATTAAAGAAACCGTGTTCGTCCATAGGAGCAACCTGAAACATAGCAACATCGTTTTCAACATGGTCTCTGTAATAACGGGGAAGTTCAGAATAGCGAATAGGGGCATAGTAGCCCATTCCCATATTAATCATTTTTCTTTCTATGCCGCTCATATGCCAGCTGTTCCAACAGAAGTGTTCCGGAGCATCGGGAACCTGAGCCACGGCAGGCAGCCAAAGGAGAATACCGCCTCTCAGCTTAACATCGAAAAGATCAGCTGATCTTTCCGCAAGAGCTTTGTCAAGGGCAACGGGCGTATCTGTTGCCCAGCCATAGTCTACCCAGTCGCCGCTTTTTACAACCTTAACGGCCTCCTTTGCCGAAGTCAGTTTTTGAGTGTAAATTTCATTATAATTCAATATAAAAACCACCTTTCACATTCCGAATCTGTTCTTGTCATTTATTACATAATTGTAGCACTCTGTTAAAACTTTGTCAATATTTTTGCCGAAATCACCGTGACGAAAATTTACGGTTTTGCTGTTTTATTTTTGCAAAAATTGTATAATGAAAGGCGATCTGAGACCGGTTTAAAAGTTTTTGCTTAATGTTTCAAGAATTGAAAACAAGATTTGTCTTTCTTCTTCACTTAAACAGGAAAGCATATTTTCGGTGGTAAAGCTCAGATTTTTTTTGTACATATCGCTTATCTTTTTTTCCTCTTCCGTAAGATAAACAAGTTTTGCCCGTCCGTCTGCGGCGGAAACCTCAACATCTGCCAAGCCATTTTGACGCAGCTTTACAACAATATTTCTTGCTGTCTGGTGGCTGATATTCAGAAACTGTTTTAAGTCAAAAAGTCTGGTCTTTTCATGGTCAGACAAATATATAAGCACGGAAACCTGATTTGTTGTTAAATTAAGACTCTCTAAATAATCGCACTTTTTCTCAGTTAAAATATATGCTGCTTTAAATATATTATAACCTGCCGCAAAATAATCCATATCGTTCATAAATATCTCCTTTTCAAAACATTATATTTTGCCGGAAACTTTTTCAACATATATTATAAATCTCAAACATTAGACGAATATTAGAACTGAATTTTTTGCATATCGAAAGTCGAAACATTTTGACATTTTAGCTAACAGCGAAATATATTTTGCCGCAAAAGAAAAACAGATTACAATCATCTGTTTCGGCAGAACAGTTGACAATCATCTGTTTTTCTGAAACAGATGACTATCAGCTGTTTTTAATATATGTGTTTTATTCTTCTTCAAGCTTGAGAACGCTCATAAATGCTGACTGGGGTACATCTACATTGCCCACCTGACGCATACGCTTTTTACCTTCCTTTTGTTTTTCAAGCAGCTTTTTCTTTCTGGAAATATCACCGCCGTAACATTTGGCAAGAACGTCCTTTCTGTAGGCGGAAATAGTCTGTCTTGCAATGATTTTGTTGCCTATTGCCGCCTGAAGGGGTATCTCAAACAAATGTCTGGGTATTTCCTTCTTAAGCTTTTCTACGATTTTTCTTCCCCTGTCAACTGCCCCTGTTTCGTGAACAATAAATGACAGAGCATCAACAGGTTCTCTGTTTACCAGAATATCAAGCTTAACGAGTTTGCTTGATTCATAGCCGTCAAGCTCATAGTCAAGAGATGCATAGCCTCTTGAACGGGATTTTAAGACATCGAAAAAGTCATATATAATTTCATTTAAGGGCAGACGGTAGTGAAGTAAGGCACGGGTTGTTTCAAGATATTCCATGCTTTCATAAACACCCCGTCTTTGCTGACAAAGCTCCATAATCGTGCCTATATATTCCGTAGGCAGAATGATTTCAGCCTTAACCCAAGGCTCCTCCATATGTTCAATAAGGGTTGGGTCTGGGAAGTCGCTGGGGTTTGAAATAATCATTTTCGTGCCGTCTGTTAAATAAATATGATATATAACACTGGGGGCGGTTGTTACCAAATCTAAATTATATTCCCTTTCCAGTCTTTCCTGTATGATTTCAAGATGGAGAAGACCTAAAAAGCCGCATCTGAAACCAAAGCCCAAGGCTACTGAGGTTTCCGCATCAAAAACAAGTGAGGCATCATTAAGCTTAAGCTTTTCAAGGGCATCTCTCAAGTCCTGATATTTTGAGCCGTCAGCCGGGAAAATTCCGCAGTAAACCATTGACTGAACCTTTTTATAACCGGGCAGAGTCTCGGCAACGGGATTTTTAACAAGAGTAACAGTGTCGCCTATTCGTGTATCCCTTACGTTTTTAATGCTTGCCGTAAGATAACCTACATCGCCGGCTGAAAGCTCATCACAAGGGATAAACCTTCCGGGACCGAAAACACCTACTTCCACAACCTCAAATTCTTTTTTCGTTGCCATAAACCTGACTTTGTCGCCTTTTTTAAGCTTGCCGTCAAAAATTCGCATAAAAACGATAACCCCTCTGTAGGAGTCGTAAACGCTGTCGAAAATAAGGGCTTTCAAGGGTGCGTCTTCGTCACCGTCAGGCGGCGGAAGAAGTTCGATTATCTTTTCGAAAACCTCGTCAATGTTTATGTCGTTTTTCGCCGAAATTAAGGGCGCCTCTGAAGTGTCAAGACCTATTATGTCTTCGATTTCCTGCTTTACTCTGTCAGGGTCGGCACTTGGCAGGTCGATTTTGTTTACAACAGGCAAAACCTCCAAATCGTTGTCAAGGGCAAGATACACATTTGACAGCGTCTGAGCCTCAACCCCCTGGGCTGCATCAACCACGAGAATAGCTCCATCGCAGGCGGCAAGACTTCTTGATACCTCATAGTTAAAGTCAACGTGACCGGGAGTGTCTATAAGGTTAAATGTATATTCTTCTCCGTCAGCTGCCTTGTGAATAAGGCGGACAGCCTGACTTTTAATCGTTATTCCCCTTTCTCTTTCGAGATCCATATTGTCGAGAACCTGCTCCTGCATTTCCCTTTCGGTAAGCAGACCGCATTTCTGAATAAGTCTGTCGGCAAGAGTGCTTTTGCCGTGGTCAATATGGGCTATTATACTGAAATTTCTGATATATTTTTGTCTTTCAGATGACATTTTGTTATCCTCCAAACTGCTTTCATTATTTTTTCTCTTTAATTTTTCTTATAAAATCCGCAAGCTCTTCGCTGCAGCTTTTCTTGTCTATCACATTAAATAAATTCTTTGCGGCGTAAATACAGAAG
>JAJQBF010000259.1 GCA_021203425.1 Clostridiales bacterium
ATATATACATAGACATAAATGTATGTCAGATTTCCCCTAAGATATAAAGATATAAAAACAAAACCCGTTAAAAGCCGCAGGTCTTCCGCCTGCGGCTTTTAAGGTTTATATTATATTAACCTCAGTCTGTGACAGATGTGCTGCTTTTGGTTGTTTCTTCGGTAAACACCCGAGGTCATCTCTTCGGTTGTAACCTCCGTTATACCCTCTGCGGAATTCTCCTGTGCAATAAAATCCTTAGCATAGGCTCTCAAAACCTTTGCCCAGACCTCATAACCTTCTATTGTCATATGTATATAATCATCGGAGCAAAATTCGTCTTTCAAGCCTTCATTGCTGTCTAAAAGCCTGTCGCCGATATTTATAAATTCAAGATAATCATAGTTTGCGCATAATTTATACATAGAATCATTAAATATTCTCATATTTTCATTTGTAAAGCCCGGTTTCTGACCCGAAGAAAAAATATAAGTTTCGCCTATTACATAAATTTTAACATCAGGTGCCTTTGTGTGTATTCTGTAAAGAAGGTCGTTATATTCACTTACGGTTTCTTCCGGAGTATAACCCACTAAATCGTTTGTGCCTAAAATTATAAACACCTTGTCAACTCCGCTTTTCACTACAGCGTCTTCAAGGAGCATTTTCTCTCCCATATAGAGAGGGTGCATACTCGATTCGGAAACAGGCTGAAGAAGATGATAAATTCCCAAGCTGGTTTTTGTCAAGAATATCGGATCGGAAAAGAAACCATCGCCCATACGTATACAGTAAAGCCTGAAACCGCCCATAAGGGAATCTCCCACAAACATTGAGTTTTCAAAGAACCAGTCTGCTGAAGTATCTTCAATATCAATATCTGGAATCGGCTTTTGATAGCGTGTTCCTTCCACATAATTGTTGTTTATCATGGGATCCTGTTCTTCCGTTTCTTCAGCTATAAGAACCGCCGAACTGAGGTTATTTTTCCAAAGCTCGGAGCACATTATTTCCACACCGAAATTCAGTTCTTCATAATTCACTTTTCCCATACAGGGCAGATTTAAAGCAGATACAACCATTGCTGAAATTACAGCCGTCTTTATTATTTTCATTTTCAAAACCTCATAATTGTTTTCACAGCTCAAATGTCTTTTTTTCCGGCTTGAAATTTTTAAGCCTGTAGTCCATAAGTCTGCTTAAAATCTCGGCATTTCCTCTCTGTCTTGCATAGTCTGCTGCTTCTTCGGCAGCTTTCGGAGGAATAAGCCTGTTTTCGGTTAAATATTCAATCTCTGAGAAAAGTCCTTTATCTGTAAAGCCCTTTACAGCCGTAAAAGCATTCTCCTCTATATACCGGCTGTAAAACTCTTTTGCATCATTTTCCAGCTTATAGGGATAAACAAGACGGCACACCGCCAAAAGACACAAGTCCTCGGCGGCCTCTTCTTCGAAGGTTCGCTTAAACAAACCGTCATAGCGTTTAAAGCTTACGGAAGAACCGGCAGTTTCCCGACGGTAGGTATAACCCGGACCTGTAAAGGTTCTGTGAAAGGTTCTTCCGGGGACGTCCTCTGAAAAGCTCTCGGCGCTTACGGGAAAAAGCAGTTTCCAAAGAATTCTGTCATTTTCGTCTTTAAAAACAACAATAAGCTCCTGTAAAAGCTCGTCCAAAACATATCTCAAAAGCCTTTCACTTCTTATAACAACCTCTCGAATTCCGTCACAGTTTTTTAAGGCATCACCGCCTATTCTGTATACATTCTTCGGCAGGTCAAGCCTTTTAAGCCCTCTGTCGTTATAAAAAGCAAGACTTCCTATGCCCTCAAGACCGGAGGGCAAAATTATTTCCTCTGCCTGTCTTAAATTTGCAAGGGAATAACGGGTAAGAGAATTAACAGGCAGCCCCTCTATAGTGTCCGGCAGTATAACTCTGCCCTTAGATTCGCTGCAGCCCGTAATTTCCGCCTTGCCGCCTTTAATAACATATTCAATTTTACAGCCGGAATAATCTAAACTCGCCATAATCAACCAAGCTCCGCAATTTCTTTTCTTATTGCCTTTTCCTTTTCTTCAAAAAGCAGCTCTCTGTTAAGCTTAATATACGTTTCATTGGGAATTTCCTCAAGAAAACGACAGGCATTTTTATCCATATTAAGAGCCGTTATAAAGAGAACTGTTTCCTGAGCCTTTCCGAAAGCAATGTCAATAAACTTAAAAGCACTGTTAAGGGCTGTTTCAGCCGCTGAGGCTGCCTGCTCCCTTTTCGCCCTCTCCTCTGAAAATGCCTCTCTTACTTCTTCAAAATCCGAAAAAGCTCTGTAGTCCGTTAAAGTATTCAAAACCTTAAGTGTAAGCTTTTCGTCTTTTTGGCTTAAAAGCTCTGCTTTCTTTTTGATTTCATATATGTCTTTTCTTTCGGCAATAACCTCGTTAAGTGCTGTTTTAAAGTCTTCCTTTGTCAAAATAACCTTAAGTCTCTTAAGAGCCTCATAAAGATCCATTACATAATCGTCATAAAAACCGTAGTTTGAAAAATATCCTCCCAAACCCGAATTCAAAAGCCCTATTATACTTATTTTTTCGTCAAAAGCACCGTAGCCTAACCGTCTTGCACTTCCCGAATCAACATTATCCTTTAAGACTTCCCCTATGCGATAGTCATTTTCATATTTTTTGTAAAGTTCATAATATATAAGAAAATCCTTTGCAATATCCGTATTCTGAATATAAGCTCTTACCTCTTCATAGCTTAAGGGAATATCTTCGGTTTCATAGGCTTTTATAATATGGGATAAATCCTCCCAGCCTCTCGCCGTAGCTATCATAATTCCGTCTACCGTAGCCTCGATTTTATAAAAATTATCTTTTTTAAGATTCAAATAGGAAATAATACTTCCGTGAACCTCCATATTATAAGCATAATTAAGCCATGCATCAAGACTTGGCTCGATTTCAAGTTTTTTCATTCTGTCCAAAGTAACAATGTCAAATTCTCTTACAGAACGGTTATATTCCGGGGGATTTCCTGCGGCAATAACCACAAACCCCTTAGGCATAGCGTGAGTACCGAATGACTTATACTGTAAAAATCTCAAAAGAGCCGGCGCAAGTGTTTCCGAAACACAGTTTATTTCATCAAGAAAAAGTATACCCTCCTGTAGACCCGTTTTCTTTATGCTGTCATAAATTTCGGCTATAATTTCGCTCATTGTGTAGTTTGTGGCACTGTAGCCTTCCTTTTCCACAATATAGGGAAGACCCAAGGCAGACTGTCTTGTGTGGTGGGTTATGGAATAGGAAACAAGGTTTAAGTTCATCTCTCTTGCAATCTGTTCCATAAGGGCGGTTTTGCCTATACCCGGGGCGCCCATAAGGAGAATGGGTCTTTGAGATTTAAGGGGAATTACGTAACTTCCGAATTCGTCCTTTTTAAGATATGCTTTTATTGTGTTTTTAATTTCCGTTTTAGCTTCTGTTATATTCATTTTTTGTCAGCTCCTCATTGTCTAAAATGAGCTTTACAGCCCAGCTCGGCACTTCTGCATCGTAATAATGTTCCTTTAAAAATACAAATGCCACATCATATGACGGCGGTTTTTCAGGGAAAATCCCCTCACCGTCGGTAAAGTATATAAGTCCTTTAAGATTTTTAAGACTTCCCTTTATTTCTTCAACATATTCAAAGGCAGGGCGGAAATCTGTTCCGCCGAAACCCACAAGTTCCATATCATTAAACATTTTTTCAAGCTGTTCCGAATTTTCAATTACATTGTCCTGTCTTACTTTGTTATCACATTGAATAACATGGATTTTCACCCTATTGAAAAAGCTGTTTCTCAAATTTAAAATACCGAAAGTTTGTGATAAAAACCCCTTAACAGCCTCTCCTGAACAGGAGGCGGAAGTATCTATAACAATAACAAAATCAGAGACTTTTTTTACCTCTCTGAACTCCAAAGGCTCTATTATAGGCATATTTCCGTAAAGACTTAAGCCGTAAGCATAAAAGCCGGGGTCAAAGCTGTCGGGGTCCGGCTTTACCTCTTCGCCATAAACAGCAAACCGCCTTAAAAATTCTTTATAGTCATATCTCCGCCTGTTTACCGCCTTAAGATGAACAAGAAGATTTCCCTCGCCGTCCCCGGCTTCACGGTTAATATGCTCTGCTGAGCTTGCCGTTCTTTCGCTTAAATCCTTCCATTTGTCTTCAGATTTTTTTGCGTTTGCAATTCCGTCGGGAGGTGTCGGGTCGTCTCCTTCATTATCATTATCATCATCATTGTTATTTCCCGGCATAGGCGGCGGATTTTTTCCGCCCTGAGGTCTTTGCCAATAACCGTGGTCATCGGTTTTGAAAGCCTTATACATAATTTTAAAGTCGCTGTCGGAGAAATCCCATGTTTTAAGGGTTTTGTAAATTCCCTCTGCAGTTAAAGTATCCATATCAAGTTCTACGGAAAGCCGCTTATATATATATGTTCTGTAACGTGAAACGATAGGATTTATAACGGATATATTCAAATCGTCAATTATATATTCGACAGCAATGTCACAGGCAATATCCCAATAGGTTTGATCTTTTTCGGTATATTTTACACTGTTGAAAAGATGCCTGAAAAGACAGTGAAAAACAGAGTGAAGATAGGTTCTGTTAAGCTGACGTGAATTTTTTTTATATTCCTCTATAAGCAAAGGAGATGAATAGAAAATCCTGTCACCATCGGTACCCATAATTTCTATGTTCTCGTCAGACTGCGGGCTTAAGGCAAAAATTGCCAAATCAAGATAACGCATAGCAACATAAAGGTTGCTCCTTGCTCCTTCCATAATCATACTGCCTATTTTTTCAATTTTTTCCTGTTTAAAATCCATTTTATACACTTCCTCGTTATTAAGGAATAGCTTCCTCAATTCTTAATTCTACCACATCAGAAATAAAAATCAACATAAATTTTGAGGAAATCCTACTTTTTTGAAAACAGCAGCCGCAAACAAACTTATATACATAAAAACAGCCTTTCCCCGTTTCGAAAAGACTGTCTTTAACCCAATTATATGTTTCACAGAATTATCCCTCAATAAGCCGGCGGTATTTAGAATAGTCCCCTTCGGGAATTCCAACCAGTTTCATAGCTTGCTCAATACCTATACCTAAATTTTTCATTAAGTTTTTAACCGTCCCGATAAGCGTTTCTTCTATCCCTTCTGCTTTACCTTTATTATGTGCACGTCTTTCGATTCCATAGCTTATATTACACATTGTAGTCACCTCTTCCTCGATGTTCTTCGTTATTTTTATATTAAACTCGTTTTTCATTACGTTCAATCTTTCTTCGGGTGAAAAATCCGCTGAAGTTATAACATCAAGAAGTCTCAATGAGTTTTTGTAATTTTCCGAATCACGTCTGCCGAGACAGACCATAACAATATCAAAAAGATCATAATCTTTATAATTATATTTCGCCTCGCCTATAATATTATGCTCCTTCAACGAAAATCTTGTTATAGTATTTTGCTTATTCTTAGGTGCATCGATACAAACCCATATTGACACTGCTTTCTTAATTTTACCATACTCCGAATTTGAAAATTCCTTATTGTACTGATCGGAAATAAGTCTCGAACAATAATAAACAGCACGTTTTAACAGCGGATATTTGGTATTAAATTTATTTTGCGCCTCTATGTTTATTATCAATTTCACTGTTTCCGACAGTATAGGCACATAGGCATAAAACAAGATATCATATCTGACAATATTGTCCTCTCTGTCCATACCTTTTATAATTTCCTTTTCATTTTGATTAACTGCCTCAACAGATATTTCCGGCTCACCTTCAATATATTTATCGGCAATATCATATGGGTCATATTCTTTAAACTCTTCTAAGCAATCCTTTAGAATATGCGCAAGGAAAATTTTTATCGCCAAAATCTTTTTGATTTGTTCATCGCATTTTTTTGTTTTCATTTTCGGTATAAGCGTTTTTCCCGCCTCAGTCAACACTTCCATAATTTTCCTTTCGGGTAAATTTCAAAACACAGAGTATCTGCTGCTTTTCTTTACATCTTTATTTTATTACAATCCGGAAATGATGTCAAGGCAAAAGAAAAGTATTCAGCAAGAATATGCCTATTCATTCGTCTCCGGCTCCTTTTCAAAACACATACATAAAAGCACAGGCACCAAAAGCATAACAGGCAGGCCGTAACGCATTGTATTGTTTACCGGAGACGCAGCACAAACCAATATCGTTACAACAAGGGGCAAATTGTAAATCAGGTATTTTTTGTCCTTTTTTATACACCGCAAAGAACACAGTTATAAATATATCCGCCCATATGAAAAATCCCAGGCTTGAAAAAACACCTATAACGGGTATATTTCTTGATTTCATATTTATATCAACAAGCCCATCGACCAAACTTTCCAAAAACTCCGGTCCATGGATTTTTTCCGTATCTATACACTGTGACATAAAGAACAAATCCTTATAATAGCCTACGTCGTTGGGATAGAAATAGCCGTAAATACCGTTCAGAGTTGCCTGAAAATAAACCGTCGGGTGTTTAAAGAACATTTTAAACCACACAGACAGATAGTTTGCGAAATCTTCAGAAGTACTTTCGCTTTTAAATGTATCCTTTACAGGGTTGCTTAACTCGGGAGAATAGCTTTCCGCCAAACTATCATAGTCCAATACAGCATTAATAGCCTCTCTTTCCTCAGGGGTTACCTCATCTCCGAAGTCACGGACGTACCTTGCAGTCTGCTGAAATGGTATCGACATAGATTCCTGTGTATCGTCATTGGGAATATTATAAACATTGGCAATCATATATTCACCGCCGAAATATGCTGCAAGAGAAACAACAAACACACAGGCAAGACTCAGCATAAGCGTTTTGTTTTTCCTTATATAGAAAACCACAAAGGGAAGAGTAAGTATTAAAACGTGAATACCGCTTTTCCTAGCGAAACCGTTCAGAAGTATTGTAAAAAACCACAGGGGAACAAGATACCACAAATCCTCAAGACTTTTTGTTTTATTGTCAAAAGTCAAAATTATTAGGTATACAGCCAAAAGCATATAAAAAGTATAGTTCGAATCTTTCAAAACAGCTGTAGCGTTTCTGGGGAAAGCCGGAGCAAGGCAGATAACCAAAAGTGAAATAAGCCAAACAAGTGTAGGGCAAGCCCCGTAATCTCTTCTTTTAACATAGTTAAAAAGCAGGGCAACTATAAAACTTCCGTAAAGATATTGAACAGCGGCAAAGAGAAAAACGCCGAAACTTTGTGAGTCAAAAACATTTTCGCCGAATTTGACAAAACTGCCCCAAACAATTGTTTAAATCACAGGATTATGATTAGACAAATTGCCCGAAAAATATTGCGACAGCATTATACCCGAATCGGCATGAACCACAGCCGGATAATTGATAATCAAATAAGGCAGCCAGCAGACTATAATTATTCCCCAAATTTTAAGAAGAGAATGTTTTTCGAGGAATTTATCGATTTTGGGCAATTCAGGAATATTCTTCTTTTCCGAATGAAGAATAAAATCCAAAGCAGCATTAAGAAAACCGGAGTATATTACTTCGTAGCCTATGAAAATAAACACAGCGGCAATAAAACAATTTATGCTGAAAACCAAGTCCCAAGAGGCGGTTTTCGAATAGCTGTAACCCATAATCGTAAAGAAAGAGAATACACAGCCCAATATGTGTGATATTTTCACTGTTTTTTATCCTGTGACTTAATTTTTTCAAGAAGGGCAGCAAGCGCCAGTATCCCGAAAAACAATATAAACTTCTTCTCCATCTCAATTGATGTTAAAAAATGATGTGTATAAATTGTCGTTCCGTTTTCGTCTGCTGATGTAAATTCAATTACAAAAGGCAGTGTTGCTGCTGCTGACCGTAAAAATAGATATAATTTGTTTTTCATATGTTCCCCTTTCCGACAGCTTAAGACTATTTGTTTATATCACTGATTTTACCATAATAAGTCCGATAAGTCAATATAGCATAAAACAGCAGCAAACCCCTTATTTATTTTAAAACAGCTCTTTAAATAGTTTTAAGAATGTGGTATAATCCATTATACAAATAAAAAAAGGGGGATATAAAATGAAAATAACATTAAATCAAGACACGGAAATCGTAAATACCGTTAAAGAAGGGCTTAAACGTACAGGCGGCTACTGCCCCTGCCGCTTGGCAAAAACAGAAGAAAACAAGTGTATGTGCAAGGAATTTCGTGATCAAATAAAAGACCCGAATTTCGAGGGCTACTGCCACTGTATGCTTTATTATAAAGCGCTGTGATTCTTAAGAAACCTGTTTCCTCACAGATATGTTTTTTGTTGTAAAATTTATGTTGAAAATAATGTAGAATTGTGTTAATATAAGCTTAGTACAAGGGAATATGTGAAAACGTACAAGTCTAATCGGCTTTACGGGCGGTTGTTTCTTCTCCCAATCGGAAGATTGGGGGTGGTAATATGGCAGACATTCAGTTAATACTGATTTTAGTACTGTTAATTGTTATCGTTTCAAAAAATTAACCGCCCTATCTTGACCCATAGAGCGGTTAGTGTGATGTTTCATCATAACTAATTAACTTTTGGGAGAGATACAATCGCTTTCACTCCCCTTGTATTTTTATTATAACGGTTTTGCTGACCGATGTCAATAGAATAAAATTATTTTTTTCATTCACAGAGAATTTTGTTTTTGTAAAATTTATTCGGCTTTATGGGCGGTAGAGAACCGGTAAGATGCTGCGAATTTTTTTCTTCAAAAAAAGCAAAATGGAGAAAAAAATTCGCAGTGCAAAAGGCGGTTTCGCCACAGGCGAAACTTCTGATGTATTTTCTCCCAATCGGAAGATTGGGGGTGGTGATATGACAGAGATGCAGTTAACTTTGTTTTTAATGCTACTGATAATTATTATCATAAAAGATTAACCGCCCTAT
>JAJQBF010000289.1 GCA_021203425.1 Clostridiales bacterium
ATTATATTGAAAAGGAGGAATGTTCCGTGAAGAAATTATTTATGTTTACTCTTATGTTTATACTGGCTTTTACTGTGCTTGCTTACGGAGATGATGATACGGAAGGAAAATTTATTGATGCCGAGGCAGCCGGAGGAGAGCTTGTGCCCATTGAGGGTTTCGACGGCTGTTATATTATGGCGAGCACAGCAGGAGATTGTGTATACATAGTTGACAAAGACGGCAGCAAACTTATTGATATTCCCTTTATATGTGTGTATAATAAAACCGATTTCAAAAGCTATTTAAGGGTAAGGTATGCCTATTCAAATGATTTTTCGGACTTTGCGGTTTTAGACAGCGATTTTAAAGCGGTTATTTCACCAAATGATTATCAGAAAATAAGCTGTGTTTTCAGTAACTGCTTAACGGGGGATAAATATGATAAAAACAGCAGTCTTATATATGAATGTTATGAGTTTATTACCGATAAAAATGGATATGTGTTTAACGGTTTAAAGGATACCTCAGCCGATTCTGTATACGGAGTGTCAAATCTTGCCGAAGAACGGGTGGCAGCGGCAGAAGAAACCTGTTTGATTCCCGATACATTAAAAGATATACATTTTCAATGGGGCGCAGCAAGGTATGACTGGGCTTGCCTTGCTCTTCAGGCTGTTCTGCTTAAAGCCGACACAGATCTTTACTCATATATTGTTGACAGTGAAATTACACTGGACTATGACAAATATATAGATGTTGTTTCGCCTAATGTTCTTCTTGCGGAAGAACTGGGGCTTATTGCCCCTACAGAAGGCAGATATTTTAACCCCGACGAAGAAATAACCCATCAGGAGGCGGCATATACTCTTAACCGACTCTGTGAGCTTTTCGGTGTTAAAACAATACCTAAGAAGGCTGCCTTTGACGATGACGGAGATATAGCAGACTGGGCGAAAGAATCCGTATATAATGTAAGCGGAACCCGAATAGACGATACCTTTGTTTTGCCTCAGATAGGGGAAAACAGCTTTATGCCGACAGACACAAGCTATTGTTATTATCTTGAAAGAGGGGTTATGGCGGTTTGGCGGCTTTATAACTCCGGAAATATTGATTTCAGCGACTATACATCGAAATTTAACATAACAGATATTGGCTGCGGTTTGTATGCTTATCAGAGTACAGAGGGAGGCTGGGGAGTTTACGGCGATAATTTTGCAGTTAATGCCTTTTATGAGCTGCCCTGTCCTATAGACAATTATTCTGCTTTCGGCGGAAATTTTATGTTAACTTCAAAATATGTGTATAATTCAAACGGTCTGTTAAAGGGGAATGATTTTGTTGTTTTTAGTGACAGCGGTGAAATTATAAAAAAACTTACATACGGTATGAGTGATGTTAAAACGGAAAAACCCAAGGGGCTTGAGTTTCATCATATATCTCTTGTTTATGTGTCAGGCTCAAATTTAGTTTTCCATGGATATGTTGATAATGACTTAACGGAACATTATGATTTTATAAAAAGGCTTGTAAGCGGAAAGATAGCCGGCGAAAACTATGACAGTATAAAGCCTTACGGCGATACAGGCTTTACAGCCGTTGAAGTTTCTACGGGAAAAAGCTGTATTTTAAACCCCGACGGAAGTTTTAAGGAATATACAGAAGAATAAAAAAAAGAAAAACGGTTTTGCTTTTCGGGCAGAACCGTTTTTACTCTCTTCAAATTATTTAAGTGTAACCTTAGCGCCGACTTCTTCAAGCTGTTTCTTGTAGTTTTCAGCGTCTTCTTTGGAAACTGCTTCCTTAAGAACTGTAGGAGCGCCGTCAACAGCAGCCTTAGCTTCTTTAAGACCGAGACCTGTAATAGCTCTTACAACCTTAATAACCTTGATCTTTTCAGAACCGATTTCTGTAAGTTCAACGTTGAATTCTGTCTTTTCTTCTTCAGCAGGAGCTGCTGCGCCTGCTGCTACAACTACGCCTGCGGAAGCGGAAACACCGAATTCTTCCTCACAAGCCTTTACTAAATCGTTAAGTTCGAGAACTGTAAGACCCTTTACAGCATCGATAATTTCTTGAATATTAGCCATTTTTATATCCTCCGTTCATATTTTTTAAATTTGTATAATGTTTTTTGTTAAACAGTATTAGTTCAAAACGGTATTAAACCGCTTTAAACACAATTAAGCCTCTGCGGGAGCTGCCTCGCCGTCTTTCTCTGCAATAGCCTTGATAACTCTTGCGAAAGATGCCATAGGACCCTGTAAGCTGCCGAGAAGTCTTGAAAGAAGAACCTCTCTTGAAGGAATGTCTGCAATCTTTGTAAGACCTGCTGCGTCATAAGCAACACCGTCGATAACACCGCCCTTGAATTCAAGAACCTTTGCGTCCTTCATAAACTTCTTTATAATTGATGCTGCAGTTGTAGGATCTTCATAGCAAACAGCAAGTGTTGAAGGACCTGAGAAATAATCCTTAAGGCTTTCATAGTTTGTTCCTTCAACAGCAAAGTTCATCATTGTGTTTTTGTAAACCTTATAATCAACTCCTGCTTCTCTGAGCTGCTTTCTGAGGCTTGTGTCCTGTTCTACGGTAAGACCTCTTGCGTCAACTAAAAGGGCGGAAGTGGCTCTTTCAAGCTTTTCTTTAATTTCGTTTACAACAACCTGCTTTTGTTCGATTTTTGCCATTGTTACACCTCCTTAAAATAATTTGAAACAGATTTTAAGTGTTTGCCTTAAAACCCGGAAGTGCTATAGATATAAAAAAGCCCGACGTAAACCGCAGGGCATAAAAATCACGTTAATATGATTCCTCGGCGAGTTGATATACGTTACGCCCTAAGGCACTCGCTGTCTACGGCACTTTTTTAAATATACACTATAAACCGGCATTTGTCAAGTACTTTTTTTCGAATTTAAAAAAAGTTTTTGTTTTTTTGAAATAAATTTTTGTTTTTAAAAAAAGATTTTTTTCACAGATTTTTTCGGTCTGAAAAAAGTTTTGTAAATTTTGCAGTCAAATATTGACAGAGGGCATATAAACATGTTAATATAAGTGTATCAAGACAATTAATACAGTTATGACGGCTATGGGGGTGATGATTTGATTATAATTGACTATAAAGACAAGCGGTCTATTTTTGAACAGGTGACGGAAAAAATGAAAAAATTAATCTGCAGCGGCGCCCTTGAGCCTGACAGCCGCCTTCCCTCTGTCAGAAATATGGCGGTAGACTTAGCCATAAACCCGAACACAATTGCCCGTTCTTATCACGAGCTTGAAAGTGAGGGCTACATATACACTGTCAAGGGCAAGGGCTGTTTTGCAGCCTCGGCTGAAGATATATTAAAGCTTAAAAATGACGAATATTTTAAACGCTTAAAACAGGTTATTTCCGAAGGAAAGGGGCAGGGCTTTTCCGAAGAAGAAATAAAGGGGCTTTTTGAAAAAGCATTAAATGAGACAGGAGGATAAAGGTATGATTAAAGTGACAAACGTAACAGAAAACTTTGGGGATATTAAAGCACTGAACAATGTAACCCTTGAAATAAGCGAAGCATCGGTTTTCGGGCTTATAGGCACAAACGGCGCCGGAAAGAGCACTCTTCTCAGAATCTTAGCCGGTGTTTTAAAGCAGGACGAGGGAGAAATTTCTCTTGACGGAGCCGGGGTATATGAAAATCCGGAAATAAAAAACAAATTTTTCTTTATACCCGACGAGGCGTATTTTTTCAAAAATTCAACTCCAAATTCAATTGCCGCTTACTACAGCGACATTTACAAAACATTTGACAAAAAGAGATTTGCCTGCCTTGTTTCAAGCTTTGACCTTGACCCCAAAAGAAAAATTTCAACATTTTCAAAGGGTATGAAAAAAAACAGCTTTCCATAATTTTGGCTGTCTGTGCATACACAAAATACATATACTGTGACGAAACCTTTGACGGTCTTGATCCGGTTATGCGTCAGGCTGTAAAAAGCCTTTTTGCCGAGGAAATGGACAACAGAGGCTTAACCCCCATTATTGCCTCGCATAATTTAAGAGAGCTTGAAGACATATGTGAAAATATAGGCTACCTTCACAAGGGTGGTGTTCTTCTTTCCCAAAATCTCAATGACTTAAAGCTAGGCATATGTAAAATTCAGCTTGTTCCCAAGCCGGGCACAGACGTCCTTGCTGCTTTTAACAGTTTCAAAATATATAAGCACGAAACAAGAGGCGCCCTTTACACCCTCACTCTTAAGGGAAGCATAGCCGACGCCGAGGAAGTCATAAAAGCTATCGCTCCGGTCTATTACGAGGTTCTGCCCCTTTCACTTGAGGAAATTTTCATAAGCGAGGCGGAAACAATCGGCTATTCCGTTAAACAGCTTATGCTTTAAAGCAATTAAAGGGGGAGCTGTTTATGAATGATTTTATAAAATTAACAAAAACGGAGCTTAGGCAGAACACAGGCATAGCCGTACTGACATTTTTGTTTATATTCTTTTCACGGTTTATAACCTTTGTCTCCAAATTTAACAATGCTATGGACAACGTTAAAGCCGATTTTGTTGATATGGATTATGTTGCCGATACTGCCGCAAAAAATATAGGCAGCGAAAATATTTTCCACATAGCGGCTGTTATTCTTTTAGCCGGTATTTTCGGGCTGATAGTCTGCCGCTATTTACACAGAAGAAAAACCGTAGATTTTTACTATTCTCTGCCCTATAAGAGAACAACGGTTTTTGCCGCCAAATATTCAAGCTTTATAATTATATTTGCCCTTTGCTATGGTTTTAATCTCCTTTTGATGCTTATGGCGTGTAAGGGCATAAGTATAAGAGCCTTTACGGTGGAGGTTGTTATTTCCGGGCTTAAGGGACTTTTCAACGGAATTTTCGGCTTTACACTTATATATTCCTCGGTTGTTTTGGCAGGCCTTCTTACAGGAGGAATTTTAGCGCATATCGCCTTGGGTTCACTGTTTATGTATATCGTGCCTCTGACATATTTTTTGATTTACAGCTGGTCTGATACATTTTTCCCTACCTCTTTAACGTCGTCTTGGTCTGAAATTTATTATTTCATATCGCCTATAAGCTGGTTTTGCAGTACGTCAGAGGGCAAAGTAGCCGGAATAATATCTATGGCGGTGATTTCCGCAGTGATTACAATAATAAACTTTGTAATCTGCAAAAAGAGAAAGGCAGAATCCGCCGGAAGTGTTCTTATATTTTACGGTGAGCCCTTAAGGCTTTTCCTCTCCCTTGTTATTGCCGCCGGGGGAGGCTTTACGGCAAGACTGTTTTTCGGCTACAGAGATATCTCATTTGCCGTCGGATTCTTTGCGGCTCTTATTATTTCTTCGGTTATAATAGAAATAATATTCAGTGCGGATTTCGGCGCCGCCTTAAAGCATAAGCGCTGGCTTGGTGCATCTGTTTTGACAGGAGCGGTTATTATAATTTATTCATTCAGCGGTTTGTATGACAGCTATCTGCCGAAGGCAAGCCTTATAAAGGAAGCTGCCTTTTACATAGATGAAATTCACGGAGATGAGCTTATTACAACAAAGGAAGACAAAAATTATCTTGCAAAGTCAGCATCTGACAGCTTTATGAAGGAATACAGCGGAGAAACGGTTTTTTCTTCCATACCCGACGTAAACACTTATAAGGAAAACGAAGATTATACCGACTATGTGTTTAAGAATATGAAAATAACTGACGGTGAGCTTGCTGAAAAGGTTTTGTCTGCCTGTGTTAAAAGATATCGTGAAAAAAAACGGAGTTTATTCAAACAATGTGGTAAACATAAGCGTAAGATGTAAGCTTAAAAGCGGACGAAACTATACAAGAAGATATATTGTGTGCTTAGACGACTGTCGGGAGGCTTTAGGGGAGCTTTTCGCTTCGGAGGAATATAAGAAATCGCTTTACGAGAGTTTTTATAATTTGGAAAATGAGGATATAAAGGCACTTAGAATAGACAATTCTTTTTTGCTGGAATGGGGAACAAAGAGTTAATATAACAGAGGAGCAGTGGCAGAGACTGTATGCCACTGTATGTGAGGACACAGCGAATTTAACCTTTGAAGAGGTTATAACAGATATTCCCCTCTGCGCCGTCAGCTTTTATACAAGGGAAACAGGCAGCGGTTTCTATGAAGATTATTTTGAGGGAGCAATGATGTATATTTACCCCTCTTATGAAAAAACAATAGAATGTCTTAAGGAAGTCGGCTTTAAGACCTATACTGCGGACGAACTTGCGGAGCATGTAACGAGAATAAATAATGTTACCGACAAAGAAACTATAAAAGAAATTTTGCCTTATATATATGAGGATTATGTTCTTAAAAGACCGGAAATTTTATATGCGAAGGCAAAAGATATTTCCGTATCGGTTTATACAAAGGATTCAAAAGATGTAGATGACCGTTATGAGGCAAGGCTTTTCTATAACTACACAGATTTGCCCGACAATGTAAAGAAGTATTTTTAGCCTCCCCTTTTAAGGGGAGGTGGCACACGAAGTGTGACGGAGAGGTGCTTGCGGCGCCACGCCCGAACCGGACACCAAAAAGCAAAAAAATAACCTACAAAGGAGGAACACTATTATGAAAGAATTTCTAAAGCTGCTGAAAAAAGACCTGGCGCAAAATGCCGGGTTTGGGATTTTAGCCTTTTTATACATTATTTTCGTAAGGCTCATAACCTATATAGCGGCGGTTTCAAACATTATAGAATATTACAAAACAAACTCTAACGCCTACACCACACCTACTTTGGCGGCTGTGGAATATATGGGAACGGGCAATATTTTCCATATGCTTGTGCCCTCGGTTTTGGGCTGCTGCTTTGCCCTGCTGACCTGTTATTATCTCCACGACAGAAAAACAGTTGATTTTTACCATTCTCTGCCCTTAAAGCGGACAACGATTTTTTCCGTAAAATATTTATCGGGAATAATTGTGTTTGTTATAGGCTACGGTCTTAACTACATTTTTATGATTGCCGCAAGCTTTGCAATGGGTGTTTTAACCCCCGAAACTGCTTTTGCTGGTTTTACTGCCATTGTAAACGGAATTTTCGGCTATACCTTCATATATTCTGTAGGTGTTTTAGCCGGACTTCTGACGGCAACAATTGTAACCCATATCGTTATGGGCACGATACTTATGTTTATACTGCCTACAGTGGTTTTGCTATGGAACGCATGGTTCGATATGTTTTTTTCAACCTACATATCCTCCGTTCCCGACGGGGCCTACTGTTTATCGCCGTTGGTTTACTTCTGTGAAAGGTCTTTGACCTCCATATCGGAATCAATCAACGATACAAGAACAATTCTGATTATGGCGGCAGGCACAATTATATTTACTGTTATCGATTTTTTTGTCTGTAAGGCAAGAAGGTCGGAAGCCACAGGAAGTGCTCTTGCCTTTAAATGGCTGAACGCTCCTCTGAGAGTGATTTTTTCGATAATAAGCGGTGTAATAGGGGGCTTTGCCCTGTAATATATGTTTAACTATGTCAACATTATTTCCTTTACCTTGGGTTTCCTTGTTATACTTATTATCTCGTCTCTTATTATAGAAATTATTTTCCGTTTCGACTTTACGGCGGCGCTGAAAAACAAGAGATGTCTGGCTGTTTCCCTTGTTTTGGGAATAATTATGGTAACGGCAACCTGTTTCGGAGCAAAGGAATATAACACATATGTGCCCAAAGCCGAAAAAATAGACAGCTTGGCGGTTTATATTCCCAAGCTTATGATGGACGAAACCTATAAGGTGAAAAGCGATACACCGCCCCAATATTATGACGAGGAGTTTTTAAAACAATATGAAGGGGCGCAGCTTTACGACTATATAAGTGATTCCGACTATATTTTCGAAAATATGAAAATAACAGACGGAAACTTTGCGGCGGAGTTTTTAAGTGCCTGCGCCGAGGAATATGAAGGCGAGTCCTTATTTGTGCGTTATGACGGAGATGAGGAAGAGTTTGCTGCAAGTGATTCCGCTGAAACCGAGGTTATAGGCGGAGATGACGGACCGACGGAAATTTACATTACCTCGGAAAGCTCGGAAAATGAAAAACAATTTATCAACATAAAATGCACCCTTAAAAGCGGAAGAAGTTATTACAGATCATATTATACAGACTTGGACAAGTTCTGTGATATCGTTTCCGGTCTTGTTGAAAATCAAGAATTTAAGCGTGGATTTTGGGGTTGTTTCTATGATATGAATCCGGAGGAAATCAAGTCAATTCAAATTGACAATTCTTGTAATTATAACGAAAAACAAAAGCTGAACCTTGGGGAGGGTGACACTCAAAAAATCTGTGAGGCGCTTAACAGCGACCTCTTAAACATAACCTTTGAAGAGCTTACAACCATAAGCCCCATATGCAGCATTATTTTCAATACTGTGGCAATATCCGGCGATGTTTATCTTTATCCTGTTCAGGCTGTTTCTATGTATATCTACCCTTCCTGCGGAGACTATAGCCGTTCTTAAGGAGTTGGGGATTAAATTCTATACAGCCGACGAAACAGTCGAGACAATAAGCAGTATAAGCATAACCGCATATAATGACAGCGAAAATTATAACGCTGTTTTTACGGATAAGTCGGAAATAAAGGAAATTTTGGACTGCACTTATCCCGCAAGTATGGTCAGACTTATATATGACGATAATGTGAACGCTGAAATAGAGGTATATTCGGCAGATGAACCCTATTCCGGTCCAACCTATTTTCCTGAGTTTAAAAACACAGAGGAAATTCCCGGGTTTGTAATAAAACGCCTCGAGGAAGAAACATTGCTGTAAAGAAAATATCCGGACAGCTCCCCTTAAAAGGGGAGCCGAATAAAAAAGGCTTAAGAAAAATATGATAATTCATAATGAACCCACCCCTGTCAAGTAGACAGAGCAAATAACAAAAGAATTATATATAGCA
>JAJQBF010000034.1:0-465 GCA_021203425.1 Clostridiales bacterium
TATAAGGTCTTAACAGCTGAAAGGACCTAAAAGAGTTTATAAAGTGTAAAATGTTTACATAAATTCTTTTACGTAATAGATTCGTAACATTTGTTAAGACGAAACAGTGAATAAATTTTTGTATAATTTCGAAAATTTATCCAAAAAACGCTTGATTTTATATTTGTATAGTGTTATAATGTTTTTTTGGAAATATTGGTTTAGTTTGAGAGTGGGTTACGCCCACTCTTGTTTTTTGTTTACTGTAAAAGCGTTGTCGATAGACAGGCATATAGGCAAGCGGAGTTTGCATAGATGGCTGTATATCAGACAACCTCCCCGGTATGAGCAGCGTAGGACGATAGTCCGGAGCGGCGAATACCGGACGATTGCGGGAATGCGAAGCATGGAGCAATCGGGCTTTTACAGTACGGCGGAGTGCGATGAACATATAAGTCTACTTATAAAAGCGTTGTCGACAGACAG
>JAJQBF010000034.1:475-3635 GCA_021203425.1 Clostridiales bacterium
CGGCGGAGTGCGATGAACATATAAGTCTACTTATAAAAGCGTTGTCGACAGACAGGCATATAGGCAAGCGGAGTTTGCATAGATGGCTGTATATCAGACAACCTCCCCGGTATGAGCAGCGTAGGACGATAGTCCGGAGCGGCGAATACCGGACGATTGCGGGAATGCGAAGCATGGAGCAATCGGGCTTTTACAGTACGGCGGAGTGCGATGAACATATAAGTCTACTTATAAAAGCGTTGTCGACAGACAGATTGCGGAAGTGCGTCAGGCACACAGCAATCGGGCTTTTACAGTACGGCAATATACATTAGAAGTTTACGGGAAAGATTCCTCTTTTCTGTGTATGAAAGGGTGATAGGGTGAAAGTAAAAGACATTGTTGAAAAGACGGAAAGCTATGCGGCGGAAATTGTCAAAAAGCTTTCCTTAGAGCTTGTAGAGACCGAATATGTTAAGGAAGGCTCCGACAGGTTTTTGAGAGTATATATTGATAAAGAAGGCGGAGTGGGCATAAACGACTGTGAAAAGGTCAGCCGTGAGCTTGAAGCCATTCTCGATAAGGAAGATTTTATAGAAGAGGCCTATACCCTTGAGGTCAGCTCTCCCGGGCTTGACAGAATTCTTAAAAAAGACTTTGAATATATAAAATACAAGGGCAGACAGGTTATAGTAAGACTTTACAAGGCAATAGACAAAACTAAGAAATTTCAAGGCGAGCTTATAGGCTTGGAAGACAGGGTTATTTCAATAAAAACAGAAGACTCTCAGGTTTTTTCATTCAAAAGAGAAGATGTTGCCGTTTGCCGCCTTGCCGTAGTATTATAGGAGGAATATTTAAAAAATGGATAAAAAAGAGCTGACAACAGCTTTAAACTTAGTTGTAAAGGAAAAAGGTATTGACAAAGAAACAATTTATGCGGCAATAGAAGCCTCACTTTTAACAGCCTGTAAGAAAAACTACGGTCCGTCACAGAATGCAAGGGTTGAAGTAAACAGAGAAACAGGTGTTATAAAGGTTTTTGCCTCAAAAGAGGTTGTTGAAGAGGCTTATGACAGTGCCTTGGAGGTTTCTTTGGAAGAGGCAAGAGAAATCAGCCCTACCTACGAACTGGGAGATTTTGTGGAATTCGAAGTTACCCCCAGAAATTTTGACAGAATATCCGCTCAGACGGCAAAGCAGGTCTTTGTTCAGAAGTTCAGAGAGGCAGAAAGAGAAAAGCTTTATAACGAATACATCGTTAAAGAAAAAGACATCGACACAGCCATTGTTCAAAGAACGGAAAGACGAAATGTTATTGTTTCTCTCGGCAAAATGGAGGCAATGCTCCCCTTTAAGGAACAGATTCCCGGGGAGGAATATAAATTCAACGACAGAATCAAGGTTTATATTCTTGAAGTGCGCCAGACTTCAAAAGGTCCCCAGATAAATGTTTCAAGAACACACTATGAGCTTGTTAAAAGGCTTTTCGAGCTTGAGGTTCCCGAGATTTATGACGGAACAGTTGAAATTAAAAGTATTGCAAGAGAAGCAGGCTCAAGAACAAAAATGGCTGTTTACTCAAAGAATCCCGAGGTTGACCCTGTGGGCGCCTGTGTAGGACATAACGGCTCAAGAGTAAATGTTATTGTTGACGAACTTCGGGGCGAAAAAATCGATATTATAAACTGGAGCGAAGACCCTGCCGAATTTATTAAGGCAGCCCTTAACCCTGCAAAGGTTATTGCGGTTGTTACAGGGGAAACCGAAACGGAAAAATATGCAAAGGTTGTTGTTGCAGACAATCAGCTGAGCCTTGCCATAGGTAAAGAAGGACAAAATGTTCGTCTTGCGGCAAAGCTTACAGGCAGAAAAATAGACATAAAGAGCGAGGTTCAGGCAAGAGCCACAAACTTTATAGACTTCGGCGATGAAAATGAAGATGAAGAAGAATTTCCCGACGAAAACGAAGTATTAACCGATGATTTCGAAGAAGAAACTTCCGAAGATGACTTTGACGAAGATAACTTCGCCGAAGATGATTATGAAGAAAATCCCGATGAAGAAAGTTATGATATCGAAGAATAAGCAAGGAGCGGTTTTATGTTAAAAAAGCGTAAGGTTCCGCTGCGTAAATGTACGGGCTGTCAGGAGATGAAAAACAAAAAGGAGCTTATAAGAGTTGTGAGAGATGACGAGGGCCGCTTTTCTCTGGACTTAAAGGGCAAAGCCCCCGGAAGAGGCGCTTACATCTGCCCAAGTGAAGAATGTCTTAAAAAGGCAGAAAAATCAAAGGGGCTTGAGCGTTCCTTTAAATCTCCCGTACCTCCCGAAGTTTATGAACAGCTTAGGAAAGAGCTTGAAAACTATGAAAAAAATAATTTGTTTATGCTTTCCCTTTCTATGAAAGCCGGAAAGCTTGTTACAGGAGAACAGTCGGTGGAAATTGCCGTAAAAAAAGGCAGTGTATATCTTATGATTGTGCCGGCTGATGCCTCCGAAAATACCAAAAATAAATTTACAAACAAGGGGAAATATTATAATATTCCTGTTTTGATTTTCGGCAGCAGAGAAGAACTCTCCCACGCCGTAGGCAAGTTTAACCGAACGGTCTTTGCCGTAACGGACGAGGGACTTGCCCGCAGGATATATGAAGACCTTTCCCCCAATCAGCAGACGGAATAATTATGGAGGTGAACGGTTTTATGAGAATTCGAGAATTGTCTAAAGAGCTTGGTCTCTCAAACAATGATATTATAAATAAACTTAAAGAACTGGGAATAACCGGAAAGGTGGCCTCAAGCGGCATAACCGCCGAAGAGGAGCAAAAACTCAGAAAGGTAACGGCTGCGGAAAAGAAGGCTGATAAGCCCTCTGAAAAGCCTGTCCCCAATGTTTCCGAAAAAACCGAAAAAACGGTTTCCGAACACAGAAACGACAGGCACAGCGGCAGAAACGACAGAAATGATAAACATAACAGTGACAGACGAAACGGCGGCAATATGGAAAATAACGAAAGACGTAATAACAACGGAAACTCAAACAACGAAAGACGCGGCGGAGCAAACAGTGACAGACGGGGCGGCAATAACTCCGGAAACAATGACAGACGCAGCAATAACTCCGGTAATAATGACAGACGGGGCGGCGGCGCCGGAAACGGCGAAAGACGCAGCGGCGG
>JAJQBF010000034.1:3735-8903 GCA_021203425.1 Clostridiales bacterium
CGGCGAAAGACGCAGCGGCGGCAATTTCGGAAACAACGAAAGACGCAGCAATGTCAGAAACGATAAGCGCAGCAGCAGCGAAGTCAACGACAGATTCACAAGCAGCTTGAACAGCGGCGACAGATTCGGAAATAAAAACTCCGGAAAGGGCAATAATAAAAACAAGGCGAATCGTCAGGATTCTTTTAAGTCCGAAAACGAAAACTTTGTAAATGATGCTTTTCCGAAACAGAACAAGAAAAACAAAAAGAAGAATAAAAATAAACCGGCAGCAGTTCAGGTTACTGTTCCCGAGCCTGAGCCGGAAGTTGTTGAAGAGGAAATTTCCGTAATCGAAATGGGTGCTTCAATTACAGTTGGCGATCTTGCCGAGAAATTAGGCAAAAAGAGCAGCGAAATAATAATGAAGCTTATGGCTCAGGGCGTTATGGCCAGCATAAATCAGGAAATTGAGCGTGAGCTTGCGGAAACAATCTGTGAAGACTACGGTGTAATAGTAGAAGACGAGGTTGAAAGAGATATAGCAGAGGAAATTTTCGCCTCAGAAGAAGATGATGAAAAGGATCTTGTCGAGCGTCCTCCTGTTGTAGTTGTTATGGGTCACGTTGATCACGGCAAAACCTCCCTTCTCGATGCAATCAGAAAGACAAAAGTAACGGCAGACGAGGCAGGCGGAATCACTCAGCATATCGGTGCTTATACTGTTTCAATTAACAATAAGCCAATAACCTTCCTTGATACACCCGGTCACGAGGCATTTACGGCTATGCGTATGAGAGGTGCCCTTGTTACTGATATTGCCGTTTTGGTTGTTGCCGCAGACGACGGTGTTATGTCCCAGACTGTTGAAGCTATAAACCATGCCAAGGCAGCCGGTGTTGAAATTATTGTTGCAATAAACAAAATAGACAAACCTTCGGCAAACCCCGACCGAGTTAAACAGGAGCTTACGGAATACGGTCTTTTGGTTGAAGACTGGGGCGGCGAAACAATAGCTGTTCCCGTTTCGGCTGTAACAAAGGAAGGTATTGACCAGCTTTTGGAAATGATTATACTTGTGGCTGAAATGAAGGAATTAAAAGCCAACCCCAACAAGAAAGCCAGCGGAAATATTATAGAGGCAAGACTTGACAAGGGCAGAGGACCCATTGCTACGGCACTCGTAAAAGCCGGAACTCTTAAGGTAGGCGACCCCATCGTTGTAGGCGGAGCCTTCGGCCGTGTAAGAGCTATGGTAAATGACAAGGGCAAGCAGATTAAAAAGGCAGGTCCCTCAATACCCGTTGAAATTTTGGGCTTAAATGACGTTCCCCATGCCGGAGATATGTTCTATGTGGCTAAAAATGAAAAGCAGGCAAGACAAGTTGCCGAAACTATAATAGCCAAGTCAAGAGTGGATATGCTTAAGGAAACACAGAAGGTTTCCCTTGAAGACCTTTTCAGCCAGATTCAGTCGGGAAATATGAAAGAACTTAATATTGTCATTAAAGCAGACGTTCAAGGCTCTGTTGGGGCAGTAAGAGCATCTCTTGAAAAGCTGTCAAATGACGAGGTAAGAATAAGAACAATTCACGGCGGTGTAGGCGCCATAACTGAATCAGACGTTATGCTTGCCTCTGCATCAAATGCCATAATTATAGGCTTTAACGTTCGTCCCGAGGCATCGGCTAAGAGTGTGGCTGAGGATCAAAAGGTAGATATCCGTCTTTACAGGGTTATCTATAACGCAATCGACGATATCAGAGCAGCTATTAAGGGTATGCTTGATCCCGAATATGTTGAAAAGATATTGGGTCATGCCGAAGTTCGTCAGATCTTCAATGCCTCAGGCGTGGGAACAATCGCCGGAAGTTATGTTAAAGACGGAAAGATTACAAGAAATTCAAAAGTTCGTCTTTTAAGAGACAACGTTGTTGTATATGAAGGCGAGGTTGCTACTCTCCGCCGTTATAAAGACGACGTTAAGGAAGTTGCCACAAATTTTGAATGCGGTATACTTTTAAATAAATTCAATGACGTAAAATTAGGCGACATTATAGAAGCCTTTGTTATGGAGGAAATTAAGAGATAAACCTCCCCTCTTAGGGGAGGTGTCACACGACAGTGTGACGGAGGGGTAGATCTTTTCCTACCGTAATAAAGCAAGAGGGTGTAATAAAACAATGAAAACAAACAACCGTATGATTCGTATTAATGACGAAATAAAAAAGGAAGTATCGGAGCTTATCCGCAGCGGCATAAAAGACCCCCGTTTAGGCTCTATGGTAAGTGTTTTAAAGGTTGAAACAACTCAGGATTTGAAATATTGTAAAATATATATAAGCGTTTTGGGAGATGACGAAACAGTCAAAAACTCAATGACAGCTTTAAACAGCGCAAAGGGCTTTATAAGGAGCCGCCTTGCAAGCCGAATAAATTTGAGAAATACTCCCGAGCTTATATTTAAATATGACGATTCCCTTGTTTACGGTATGCATATTTCAAAAATCCTTAACACTTTAGACATTCCCGAGGAAAGCGAGAGTGAGGAAGATGAACAGTGAAAATTTCACTCAAAAGCTTTATGATGCATTACAGAAAGCCGATACAATAGCGCTCAGCGCCCATATAAACGCTGACGGAGACGCCATAGGGTCAACTTTGGCGATGGCTGCGGCCTTGGAGGCTATGGGCAAAAAACCTGTTGTATTTCTGTATTACAAAGGTTCGAAATTTGACTATATCCTTGACAGGGAAAAAATATATACGGGAAATAAACAGACAGTAAAACCCGATGTATTTATTTCTCTTGACTGCGGAGATATATTCAGGCTGGGTGACAAAGGCAGGTCTGTTTTCGAAAACTCTCCCCTTACCTTCAATATAGACCATCACATTTCAAATATAGGCTATGGGGATTACAGCTATGTTTTCCCCGAAGCCTCTTCAACCTGTGAACTTGTCTATGAGGTTATAAAGGACTTTCCCGGGTTTAAGCTGACAAAATACATTGCCGAATGTCTTTATACAGGGCTTATAACCGACACATATTCATTTAAACACAGTTCCACAGGCAGACGTACCCTTGAAATAGCCGCAGACCTTATTGAAACGGGAATCGACTTTTCCGAAATTCAAGCAGCGGCTCTTTACCGTAAAGATATGGCAGAGGCAAAGGTACACGCCAAGGCACTTTTAAACGCTGAACTTGAAGGCAAAACAGCTTACACAACTCTGACGTTAAGGGAAATTCGCTCTGTAGGGGCAATTTTCGAACAGCTCAGCGGAATAGCCGAATCCTGCCTTAATATAACAGGGGCGGAGGTTTCCGTTTTCGTTTATGATAAAGGCAATGGTACAATAAGATGCAGTTTCCGTTCAATGGGAATTGACGTAAACAAAGTGGCTATGGATTTGGGCGGCGGCGGTCACGTAAGGGCAGCCGGCTGTACTTTGGAAAACTCAACTGTTGAAGATGCCTTGGAAAAATGTCTTAAGGGCATAAGAGAAGAAATCGAAAGAGAAAGCAAATGACAAATATAAACGGTTTTATAAATCTTTATAAAGAACAGGATTACACTTCAAATGATGCCGTAAATATTGTAAGGGGTATCTTCAGAGGCACAAAAACAGGTCACACAGGCACTCTCGACCCTATGGCAACGGGGGTTCTGCCCATATGCTTGGGCAAAGCAACAAAGCTTGCAGACTATGTTCAGGCGGAAACAAAAGTTTACAGAACTTCTCTAAAGCTGGGGCTTGAAACCGACACCTATGATATTTGGGGCAAAACGCTGAAAACATATGATGTAAACTTAACCGAAGAAGAAATAACAGCCGCCCTGCTCTCTTTTACGGGCGAACAGGAGCAGCTGCCCCCTATGTATTCTGCCATTAAAATAAAGGGCAAAAAGCTTTATGAACTGGCAAGAGAGGGCAAAACAATTGAGCGAAAACCCCGAAAAATTACAATTTACAGCATAACCGATATTGTCTTTTCAGACAGCAAAAATCTTTCCTTTACAGTAACCTGTTCAAAAGGAACATACATCAGAAGTCTGTGTTATGACATAGGCAGAAAGCTTGCCGCAGGAGGAACAATGTCTGCTCTTGAAAGAGTAAAAACAGGCGGCTTTGACAAAACCTCGGCAATAACAATAGACGAATTAAGGGCTTTAAAGGAGGAAAACCGCCTTTTCGAATCGGTTATTCCAATCGAAAAAGCCTTAACAGGTTATAAAAAATATACTGCCTCCCCTGCTGCCGACAGACTTTTAGACAACGGCAACAAAATAAGCATAACGGAAATAAAGGGCGAAAAGCCCGAAACAAACAGCTCATTTCTTCTTTTTAACTCAAAGGGTGAGCTTGCGGGGCTTTTTAAAAGAATTAAAAATGAGGCAAAGCCTTTATGTATGCTGAAATAGGTGATGAAATTGAAAATATTCACAACCGCAGATATATCGATTAAAAACAGAACAGCCGTCACTTTGGGAAACTTTGACGGTTTTCATATGGGGCACAGAAAACTTGTGGAAGAAATAACCGCCTCCCCTTTCGAGTCCGTTATTTTTACATTCTTCCCCCACCCCGTAAGCTTTTTTAACCCCAAAGCAGGTTTTAAAACAATTCTTACAGAAGATGAAAAACGCAAAACCGCTGAAAGCTTAGGCGCTGATTATTATGTAAGCTGCCCCTTTACGAGGGAGTTTTCATCTCGTACCCCCGAAGAATTTATTGCTTTTCTTTACGAAAGAACAAACTGCGCCCTTTTGTCCATAGGGGAAAATTATTCCTTCGGGAAAAACCGTGCCGGTACCCCTGAAGTACTTAAGGAACTGGGCAAAGCCTACAGCATAGAAGTTATAATCGTTCCCAAGGTAAAATATAAGGGCATAGATGTAAGTTCAACACTTATAAGAGAATATCTTCAAAGGGGCGATGTGAAAGCAGCAAATATTCTGTTGAAAAACAAATATTTTATAAGCGGAACTGTGGAAAGAGGGAAAAACAGGGGCACGAAAATGGGCTTTCCCACGGCAAATTTAAGTATCCCCCATTCTAAGCTTTTACCAGGCGACGGTGTTTATAAAACCTCCGCTCGTTGGAACGGCAAAACATGTTCTTCCCTTACAAACATAGGCAAAAACCCAACATTTAACAACAGGGAAAGAACGGTTGAAACCTAT
>JAJQBF010000042.1 GCA_021203425.1 Clostridiales bacterium
CAAATAAATATATGTAAAAATTTTTATTAGACCCACTTTTTTAATCATAAAAACTCCCCTTCTCTCCTTGACAATCTTACTGCCTTAAACACAAACTGCACATCAATGATTAACAAAAAGCGAAACCGATGCAAACAGGCTTATATAATTATGAATAAGAAACAGATGTATAAGAAGTGCTAAGGTAAACATAAGATAGAACTTCGGCTTTCTGATTTTATGTCTGAAAACAAACATACCGAGAAAACCTCCCAATGCACCGCCTAAAAATGCCGTTACATATAAGGAGGCTTCCGGTATTCTCCATTTGTGGTGAACTGCCTTATATTTATCAACCCCCATTTTTGCAAAAAGGAAAAGATTAATAAAGACATAGTATAACAAAAGTATCATTATCTTACTATATTTCTCCAATCAAGGTCGCCTCTGTCAAGAGCCAGCAAAAGAATCTCGGCAGTGGCTAAATTTGTAGCAACGGGAATATTATGCATATCGCAAAGCCTTAAGGCACTATGTATGTCAGGCTCATAATTCTTAGGTGCAACGGGATCCCTAAGGAAAATAACCATGTCTATATCGTTGCTTGAAATTTGAGCCGAAAGCTGCTCTTCTCCGCCTAAGTGACCTGCCAGATATTTGTTTACAGGCAGATTTGATGTTTCTTCAACAAGGGTACCTGTTGTACCTGTTGCAAAAAGAGTATGCTTACAGAGTATATGTCTGTATGCGATACACAAATTCTCCATTAAAATTTTCTTGTTGTCATGTGCTACTAATGCGATGTTCAAATTTAATCACCCCTCAAACATTGATTTTTGTTTATTCATCCCCACATTAAGTACAAGACCGATGCCAATCATATTTGCCCAAAGAGAGCTTCCTCCGTAGCTTACAAAAGGAAGGGGCATACCCGTATTGGGCAAAACTCCCGTTGTTACGCCGACGTTGACAAAGGCTTGGAAGGCTATCATGCCTGCAACCCCACAGGCTAAAAGTCTTCCCAAATTATCTGCGGCGTTCATTCCCTTAAAAATACACTTTGAAATAATAAGAAAAAGAAGGATAAGAACACCGATACAGCCGAGAAAACCGAACTCCTCCCCTATGACGGAAAAAATAAAGTCATTGTGAGATTCGGGCAGATAACTAAGCTGATTTATTGTGCCGTTGTAAAGTCCCTTGCCTTTAAGCCCTCCCGAGCCGATAGCCCATATTGAATTTTTTGTTTGATATAAGGTCGGGTCGGCGCTTGTTATGTCTCCCGAGAAGAAAGCCACAAGTCTGTTTAACTGGTAGCTGTCCAGAAACTTGCCTAAAATCATATGTTCGTCCGACTTTATATCTATAAACAAAATTACAGCCACGGGAATAATAATTCCCAGACAAACAAAAATATAAGTTCTGTTTAGTCCTCCGCAAAAAAGCATAATCAGCGCAATGGCAATTATAACCAAGCTGGCTGAAAGGGAAGGCTGAATTTTAATAAGCACGGCAGGTACAGCGCTCATTACGGCTACATACAACAGTACACTTATATTATCAATCTTTTCAGCAGATTTGTCAATAAATTTTGCTAAACAAATTATAATAAAAATTTTGGCAAATTCCGAAGGCTGAATACCGAATATCCATCTTGACACACCGTCGCCGCTGCCGAAAAGCAAAACGGCAATAAGAAGGATAATATTTATAATATATATGGGTATCCAAAGGCCGCAAATAAAGTGATAATCAATAAATGACACAAGAAACATAAGTATAAGCCCTGTGGCAAACCATATTATCTGACTGACAGCCTCTCCCTGAAAACCGTATATATTTGTTCGTGTTGCGCTGCTTATTGCTATTATGCCGAAAATTACCAAAGCCGCCACAAGTACAACAAGCGTTATATCAAAGGAATGTTTGTTTCTTGAATACATATCTGTTACCCTTATTTCATTTAGATTCGTTAAACAGTGTTATTATGGGAATTTTTGCATAAAGGACGGGGTTTTCCTCCCCTTCTTCCCGGGATATATGTATGTCTGTTTCACTTCTGTCATATTCCATATAGTTTGAAACCGCCGAAAGTATATCCTCTCCCAAACCCTCAATCATTTCGCAGGAGCAGTTTGTCCTGTCTTTAACAAGGGCTCTGTTAAGCCTTTCAAACGCAATATCCTTTGAATCAGACCTTTTACTAAACAATTTTAACATTTGTTTAAGACTCCTTTTATGCAAAAATTCGTTTTAACCGGTTTAAAAGACCGACCTTTTTCTTTTTTTCAAGGTCAAGAAAAGGTACGTCTTCGCCGGTTATTCTTTTTACAATATTTTTATATGCCACTCCGGCTGTGGAATTCGGGTTAAGCACAACAGGTATGCCCTTGTTTGAGGCAATTATGACTTCAGCCTCGTCGGGTATAACCCCTATGGCGTCTATCCCCAAAATTTCTTTTATGTCTCCTATATTGAGCATATCTCCGCTTTTTGTCATTTCGGGTCTTACCCTGTTTAAAACAAGCTTAGGCTCTCTTATTCCGCCTTCGCCCAAAAGCCCTATTATCCTATCGGCATCTCTTACCGCCGAAACCTCGGGCACAGTCACCACAATAGCCATATCGGCGCCGGCAACGGCATTTTTAAAGCCCTGTTCGATCCCCGCAGGGCAGTCTATTATAACATAATCATAGCTGTCCTTAAGCTCTCCGCAGAGTTTTGCCATCTGCTCCGGAGTAACCGCCGATTTGTCTTTTGTCTGGGCAGCAGGCAGAAGAGACATATTTTCATATTTCCTGTCGGTTATTACGGCTTCGCTTAAACGGCAGTTTCCGCTTACAACGTCTACAAGGTCATATATAATTCTGTCTTCCATACCTACAATAACGTCTAAATTTCTGAGCCCTATATCGGCGTCGATAAGAAGAACTTTCTTCCCCAGTTCTGCCAGCCCCGTGCCTATATTTGCGGAGGTGGTGGTTTTTCCGACACCGCCCTTTCCCGATGTTATAGCTATAACCTTGCCCATATTCTTTCCTCCTTATGTTTTCCGTCAGCAGCTATAACTTGCTACTTGGAAATGCTGAGTTAAATCATTTCCTTATAAACATTTTAACAGAAATCCCGAACCGTTTCATTATAAATCATACGCAAAAAAAGCCAAAAACGATTTATTAACGGGTTAATGTATTATAATATTCCTTCTGAACTGCAGACTCCGTATTCATATAGCGGCTGATTATTTTTTTAGCCAAATTAGGCGCAGGACCTGTAGCCGAGTCATTTCCGAAGGGAATTATTATTGTTACGCTGATTTTCGGATCATCATAAGGGGCATAGCCTACAAAAATCGTATGTTCGGCTCTTGTGGTTGACTCCTGAGCCGTTCCCGATTTTACGGCAACGTCCACGTCAAAATCAGAAAAATATTTTCTCAGTGTACCGCTTGAGCCATGCCCAACCTGATACATACCCTGATGAACAGTATCTACATTATCGGGGTCAAGCTCCAGGTCAAGTTCCAAATTAGGTACATAAGTATATATATTTTCCGAGGCGTCATAGTTCGTTACCTTGTCAAGGAAGTGAAGTGAATAGCGTTTTCCTCCGTTTGCTACTGTTGCCACATATTTATTAAGAGTAGCGTTTGTATAGTTATTATAAGACTGACCTATGCCTGTTCTTATAGTGTCGCCTTCATACCACTCCGACTCTGATTCATCGGCATCGGGATAGCGCTGTTCATATATATATTTTTTATAAGCCGGAGAAGAAATATTTGTGGGGTAGTCTCCCCTTGAATCATAAAGCTCATATATTTCAACCCCTGTAGAGTCGTTTAAGCCGAACTTTTCCATATATTCGTTTATAGACTCTATGCCCATTCTGTAGCTCAGCTCATAAAAGAAATAATTACAGGAAACTTCAAGGGCTTTAGTGGGGCTTACCGAGCCGTGGGAACCGTTTCCTTCCCCTATCCAACAGCGTGCATAGGGCTTTCCTGCCTTTGTAAATGTACCCTTGTCATAAATTGTCGTATTTCTTCCTATAATCCCTTTTTCCAAACCGGCAAAAAGTGTTATCATTTTAAAGGTTGAACCGGGGGCTCTCGGCTCCGTAAAGGGTCTGTTTACAAGAGGTGTCGAAGAGTCCTGTCTCAGCATATTGTAATATGAATTGTTGAATTTGTTTACAAGCTCGTTATTGTCATATGAAGGGTAAGAAACCGAAACGAGAATATCTCCCGTATTGACATCGCTTACCACTACGGAGCCTGTACAGGGATCCATCTTTGTTTGAGACGGCTCCATTGTTCCGTCTTCAAGCATACCTATAACCGCCGTTGTAGCGCTTATCTCTCCGTTTTCAAGCCGTTCATGCCAGCTGCTTGTTATGTCAAGAGAACCCTGTTCAAACATACAGAGAAGAAGTTCTCTTACGGTAATGTTTCCGGAGGATATTCCCTCGGCTAAAAGTTCCCCTGCCGAAGAGCTGTCTTCCATAACCGTTGAATCGGTTTCTCTTAAGAAATCGCCTAAATGAAGACTGTAGCCGCTGTCTGCCTTCAAAAGTTCATCTATGTTTATGGCGCCCCCTTCGGCCATAGCCTCGCCCATTTTTGTTATCGAAAATGTATAATCATCACTGTTGCCCGTCAGACGGCTTACAAGAGTCGTGGCAAGAACCTCTTTCAGGTCGTTATAGGCACCTTCCTGAAGTTCGGCATCAAGTGTAAGGTAAACATTGTTTCCCGGTACGGGAGCAACCGAACCCTCGGAGTAGGTTGAAATTCTCCGCCCTACGCTGTCTACTTCAACAAGCTCAGTACCGTCTGTTCCGTTAAGTTCAAGTTCAAAGGCTTTTTCGATACCGTCCTGACCTATAATATCATTCATTGTATAGCCGTATTTTTCATATTCTTCAAGCTGGGTATCGGAAATTGTTCTTATATAGCCCAAAATATGTGAAAAAAGCTCTCCTCCGGGATATCTTCTTAAAGATTCCGCATCTATATATACACAGGGGTAATCGGAAGAATTTTCCTCCAAATATGATATGGTTTCCTGTGAAACGTCCTTTGAAATAACAACGGGAACATATTTGGAATAGCGCTGTCTGTACATTGTTGCCCTGACGGAAATGATTCTTCTTGCCTCGGCATCGTCTAAAGACGGGTCTATTTCAAAAGTATCTCTTAAAGCATAAAAACACTCTGAGGCGTTCAGCCCTTCGTCAAGCCCCATATCCTTTTTCCAGCGTTTTTCCTGTGTTTCCGAGCCGTCATAAAGAAATGTATAGGGCTTTTCCTCCGAAATGGGAAAATCGTCTTCAACCTCTTCTCCTCTTTCTTCAAGAGTATTCACCAAAGAATAAATAACTTCATTAAGATTGTCAACGCTTACGCTTGCGTCCATATTTACAGTCCAGGAAGAAAAATTTTCCGCAAGAGGTCTGCCCAGATAATCATAAATAGTTCCTCTGGGGGCGGTTACGGAAATTTCCTTTACGGTTGTTCCCTGAATCTGGGAATTATAATAATCGCCGCTTATAATTTGCAGACTGTAAAGACGGCATACCAATATAAAAAATAAAATAAAAGTTCCCGTCAAAACTACAGCGGGCCGAAAAGCCGGTGAATCGGCAATTCTCCTTAAATTATCAAACATTTCATACACCTCGCCTTAAAACAGTCTTCGTTGTTCACCGAAACGGTTATTAATTATTTCGGTAACATAATATACAAGTCTGTATATAAAAGCCGAAACAAGCATGGTATAAACAAACTCTGGCAGCATTACAGATGTAAAAAAGCCCAGAATATTAAAATAACCTCTCAAAAGTATGTTTAAAACATAAAACACAAGCGAAGAATAGAGATCCGCCGCAGCGCAAAGAGCTATTGGCAGGAAAAAGCTTTCCTTATAAAAGCCTTTAAAGAAACAGCCGCAGACAAAGGCTATTGAGGCATATATAAACATATGACAGCCCAAATAAAGGGAAAAGAAAGAATCCTGAAGAAGACCCGCAAAAAGCCCTGTCACAATTCCGTCAAATTCGCCCTGTATAAAGGCCACCGAAACAACTATTATCAAGGCTGTGTCGGGCTTTATACCCATAATCGAAACAGCCTCGAAAACAGTTGTCTGAAATATAAAATTTATTATTATTACAACAAAATAAATAAGAAACCTGAAATATTTCAATTCTATTCTCCTGTTCTTGCCGCCTGACCGCTTGAAACCTCGTCACGGCTGCGGCTTGTTCTGTTTCCTGCCTCATCGTCATCGTCATCTTCGTCTTTCTTTTCTTCCGTTTCTTCCTCGGCAGTTGTAGGCTCTTCGGTTGTTCTTTCCGTTGTGGTTTCCGTTTCGTCCCAGTTGGGGTTGTCTATATAAGTCATAATAACAAGAACACTGTCAAGGTGTTCAAAGTCAACAACCGGCTCAATCACAGCTGTTTTTGTAGATGTATCGGAGGCATTTTCAATGCTTACAACCTTTCCTATGGAGATACCCTCGGGATAAACGGAGCTGTAGTGAGAGGTTGTTATTTCGTCCCCTTCCGTTATTTTCGAGGTTATATCGATAAGCTCCATTTTACACATACCCTTGTTGTTAAGGTCGCCCTTAACATAGCCTGTGTCTCCCGTTCTGGGTGATACGGCGCTTACAGAGTCGGAGTCGTCTATTATTGAAACCACCTGTGAATAATTAAAGCCGCATTCTCTTATTCTGCCTACAAGCCCTCCGTCGGCTATAACAACCATATTCTGAGCAAGCCCGTCGGAAGAGCCTTTGTCTATTATAAAGACATCATACCAGTTTCCCGGGTCTTTTCCTATAATTCTTGCTCCCGTTGTTCCGTAAGCCTTATATTTTTCGGAAAGCTCTAAAAGACCTGAAAGCTTTTTATTGTCATTTTCCAAAAGCTCAATACGTGAATTTTCCAGTTTAAGCTTTTCTATTTCCAGTTTCATTTCTTCATTTTCTTTTATTAAATCGTCTGTATTTGTAACGGCGGAAAATCTTGAAGAAAACCAATTTCCCACAGAGTAAACCGCTCCCTGAACAGGTGTCAGAACAAAACCGAAAGTTTTTTCAAATATCGAAGGCGCAAGACGGTTTGTTGTTATTCCTGCCAAACAAAGACAAACAACACATAAAAGCAGAAAAAACGTCTTTTTATGTTTATTTATAAATTTCATAACAAATTCTTCCTTTACATTCTCAGCTTATGGGGAGTAACAAGTACGTTTTTAAGCGTATCTATATGCTCCAAAACTGCGCCTGTGCCGTTTGCGACACAGTTAAGAGGCTCCTCGGCAATATGAACGGGCATACTCGTTTCAAGAGAAACAAGCTTGTCAAGCCCTCTGAGAAGAGCGCCGCCGCCTGTTAAATATATTCCGCCCTCTATAATATCTGCCGAAAGCTCAGGGGGAGTTTTCTCCAGCGTTGTTTTTATCGCCGCAATTATTTTGGCAACAGGTCCCTCAAGCGCCTTTAAAATATCCTCTGAGGTTACTTCTATATTTTTAGGCAAACCCGTAATCAAATCTCTGCCCCTTATTTCCATAGCCAAAATTTCGGAATCATCATCTAAATATGCACAGCCTATGCTAAGCTTTATATCCTCGGCGGTTCTGTCGCCTATGGCAAGCTTAAAATGTTCCTTTACATAGGCGGAAATAGCCTGATCAAAGGCATCTCCGGCTATCCTTTCCGAAATTGCCGTAACTATGCCCCCTAAAGATATAACGGCAACCTCGCTTGTTCCGCCGCCTATATCCACAACCATATTGCCTGTCGGCTCTTCAACGTGAAGCCCTGCCCCTATTGCCGCTGCCATAGGCTCTTCAACAAGGTAGACATATCTGTCCTTTGCCCCTGCCGCAAGAGAAGCCTCTATTACGGCTCTTTTTTCAACCTCGGTTACTCCCGAAGGCACGCATATAACTATTCTGGGCTTAGGACCGAAAAGCGTGTTTTTATGCGCCTTTCCTATAAAATATTTAAGCATGGCCTGTGTAATTTCAAAATCCGCAATAACACCGTCCTTCATAGGGCGAATGGCAACTATACTGCCGGGGGTTCTTCCTATCATATTCTTTGCCTCGTCTCCTACGGCAAGAACCTCTTTTGTGCCAGTGTTTATAGCCACAACAGAAGGTTCGTTTACGACTATGCCCTTGCCTCTTAAAAAGACCAGGGTATTAGCCGTTCCCAAATCTATTCCCATATCCTTTGTAAACATAATTTTTTACCTCCTAAGTTATCTTTTTCCTTTTGTAAATCTTTCTATATTATCTGCATTTCCTTCATTGTTTTGTAAAGCAAACAGGTATTAAGCCCCACTACCGTCTGATAGTTTCCCTTAATCCTTTCTATAAAGCGTGAGCCTGTGCCCTGAATTCCATATGAGCCGGCTTTATCCATAGGCTCTCCGCTTTCGATATACTCTCTGATTTCACCCTCGGTCATCTCAGCCATAAAAACCTCTGTCTTATCGGCAAATGTCTTTATTTTAACTCCGCCGGAATCTTTAACGATAAGGCAGCTGTCAGTATACACAAAATGGCTTTTTCCCGAAAGCTCGGAAAGCATTCTGAAAGCGTCTTCCTTATCCTTAGGTTTGCCTAAAATCAAATTATTTAAAACAACTATCGTGTCGGCTCCCAAAACACAAACCTCATCAAGGTTCGAATATTTTTCAAACACGTCTTTTGCCTTTGTCTCCGCCAGACGGGTACATATCTGTTCAAAAGACTCGCCTTCATTTATTATTTCCTCTTTATTTGAGGGACAAACCTCAAACCCGGGTATAAGCTCCTTAAAAAGCTCCTGCCGTCTGGGGGAGGCCGATGCTAAAACAAACTTCATAATTACCACAGCTTTCTGTATATAAATATTGATA